>JAGLJX010000075.1 GCA_023142175.1 Emcibacter sp. | reverse complement strand
ATGGTGGGTATGCATTTTTTCAATCCGGCCCCCATCATGAAACTGGTGGAAATCATTCATGGACTAGTCACAGACAAACAGGTGGCAGACACAACATATGACACGGCCCAAGCATGGGGCAAAAAGGTGGTGCATGCCAAATCCACCCCCGGCTTTATCGTCAACCGAGTTGCCCGCCCGTTTTATTCCGAAGCCCTGCGTATTTTACAGGAGGGAGGGGCCGACATCCCAACCATCGACAGCTGTATTCGGGAAGCCGGTGGGTTTCGCATGGGGCCGTTCGAGCTTATGGACCTGATTGGCAATGACATCAATTTTTCCGTCACAAAATCGGTTTATAATGCCTATTTTCAGGAACCGCGTTATCGCCCCTCCCTCATCCAGCAGGAACAGGTTGCCGCAGGGCGTTTTGGCCGCAAATCCGGTCAGGGCTATTATGATTACCGCGAAGGGGCGATAAAACCCGAACCTCATACCGCAGAGGCCGCTGATGCCCCCACTGAAATTTCTATTATTGGAGAAAATCCGCTTCTTGAACCTTTAATTGAACTGGCAAGAGATTCCGGAATCAAAGTTAACGAAGAAAAAATAAATACAGATGATATTTTACTGGATACTCCCAGCGGTTTTAAAATAGGTGATTTTTTCTTATTGCTCACGGATGGCGACACGGCAACAGAACAGACCGAATATATTGAAATGCCGGTCATATATTTTGATCTGGCTCTGGACTATAAAGCGGCATCACGTATTGCCATTGCAAGGGGTGATCAGGTTTCCCATGAAAACCTGGATAAGGCCATTGGGTTTTTTCAGGCCTTGGGCAAAAAAGTCTCCGTCATTGATGACTGCCCCGGACTTATTGTTATGCGCATTGTCGCCATGCTGGCAAATGAAGGCAGCGATGCGGTACATCAAGGCGTCACTACCCCCGAAGGCGTTGACATCGCCATGATGAACGGCGTTAATTATCCCAAAGGCCCCATGTGCTGGGCACAGGACATTGGCCTTGACCATATTGAAAGAACATTACGCTATCTACAAAATTTTTACGGTGAAGAACGCTACCGCACATCCCCCCTGATTAAACGGGCGGTATATGGCGGAAAGGATCTTATATGAGCGAAAAAATTGCTCAGGAGATAGCTGAATCCTTCAATGGTCGCCGTACTTTGGACAAGCTGCTCGATATAGAATTTGTCAATATCGGGGTGGGCAGTGCCACCATGAGAATGAAACTTACCGAAGATATGGTCAATGTCTACGGCAGCGCTCACGGTGGTGTGGTTTTTGCCCTTGCCGACGCGGTTTTTGCCTATGCCTGCAACAGCCAGAATATTATATCGGTAGCCTCTGGCTGCTCCATAGAATATCTGGCGCCCTCTTTCCCCGGTGATGTCCTGACGGCATCGGGCGAGTTTAAGGGCGGGCGAGGTCGGCAAGGCATATATGATGTTATGATCACCAACCAGAATGACCAACTGATTGCCACTTTTCGCGGCAAATCACATTCCACCAAAGATACCGTTTTAGGAGATGAACTATGAGAGACGCTTTTATCTGTGATGCCACCCGCACCCCCATTGGCCGATACGGCGGCGCGTTATCCTCTGTTCGTCCCGATGATCTGGGGGCTGTCCCGCTTAAAGTCCTGATGGAACGCAACGGTCAGGTGGACTGGACGCAGGTTGATGATATTATTTTTGGCTGTGCCAATCAGGCTGGCGAAGACAACCGCAATGTGGCCCGTATGAGCGGCCTGCTGTCCGGCCTGCCCGCCAATATATCCGGCACGACGGTAAACCGCCTGTGTGGTTCGGGCATGGATGCCACGGGAATGGCCGCCCGCGCCATCAAGGCGGGGGAAGCAGAGCTGATGATTTCCGGCGGTGTGGAAAGTATGTCCCGCGCCCCCTTTGTCATGGGCAAGGCTGATGCGGCTTTCTCGCGCAAAGTGGAAACCTATGACACCACCATCGGCTGGCGTTTTGTCAATCGTCTGATGAAGGATCAGTATGGCGTTGATTCGATGCCTGAAACTGCCGAAAACGTGGCTGAGGAGTTCGGCATCTCGCGGGAAGATCAGGATGCCTTCGCCTTGCGCAGCCAGCAGCGGGTTGCGCAGGCAGCGGCAGCCGGCTATTTTGCCGAAGAGATCGTGCCGGTTGTTATCCCCCAGCGAAAAGGGGATGACATCATTGTGAACAGCGACGAACATCCCCGGCCGAACAGTAGCCTGGAGGGCCTGGCCAAGCTTAAGACTCCGTTTCGGACTGGTGGATCGGTGACTGCAGGAAACGCTTCCGGCGTCAACGACGGAGCTTGTGCCCTGTTGGTTGCCTCGGCAGAGGCGGCCAAGCAACATGGTTTGGTGCCCAAGGCGCGTATAGTCGCCATGGCGACTGCCGGGGTGGCGCCGCGGTTGATGGGTATCGGTCCGGTGCCGGCTACCAGCAAAGTGTTGAAGATTGCGGGTCTGAGTCTGGACCAGATGGACGTCA
>JAGLJX010000074.1 GCA_023142175.1 Emcibacter sp. | reverse complement strand
AACTTTCCCGTGGACAGGCTTTACGGCCGTTACAGTGACCTATGGCTCTCTTTTCTGGAAATAGTCAAAGATTTTAGTCTTGGTGAAAAACAAGCTCTTTTCCATGATAATGCGGATAGTATATACCGTCTCTCTGAGGTGAATTGAATGAATAGCTCACTCAATATGAAGGGAACATGGCTGGGGCGTGTTTGGAATGCTGTTGATGGTGGCCCAAGCGTAGTAACACTCCGGGATGGTCAGGTCATTGATATCACCTCAAAAGAAGCGCCGACGGTTCGGGATATCTGTGAAATGGATGATCCAGTCTCTTATGTGCGCTCTGTGACGGGTCAAATGCTCGGTACTGTGGAGGAAATTTCAGCAGCAAAGGTAAGTGACCTCAGCCATACTCATTTTCTGGCCCCTTGTGATCTGCAATCAATCAAGGCCTGCGGGGTGACATTTGCCAGTTCTATGGTCGAGCGGGTTATCGAGGAAAAAGCGTCCGGTGATCCGCAAAAGGCCGAGGCTATCCGCGCAAAGGTCAAGGCGGCGATCGGTGATAGTCTTCGAAATATTAAGGCGGGATCAGAACAGGCCGCAAGGGTCAAGAAAGAACTGATAGCCGCTGACTTATGGTCGCAATATCTTGAAGTGGGCATTGGCCCCGATGCAGAGGTCTTTTCCAAAGCACAAGTTTTATCATCCATAGGGACGGGCGGTGATGTGGGGTTGCACCCTATCTCAAAATGGAATAATCCAGAACCAGAAGTCGTTCTGACGGTCACGTCCAAAGGCAGAATTGTCGGGGCGACCCTTGGCAATGATGTTAATCTACGTGATATTGAGGGCCGATCTGCCCTGCTTCTATCAAAGGCCAAGGAGAATAATGCCTCCTGCGCCATTGGCCCCATGATCCGGCTATTCGACCCGTCATTCACCATGAATGATGTAAGATGTGCCGAGCTTGATATGCGGGTTGAAGGGCTGGACGGATTTATCTTGCAGGGTCACTCCTCCATGAAGGAAATCAGCCGCGACCCCGAAGAACTGGTGTGTCAAACCTTGGGCCGGCATCACCAATATCCAGACGGTATTATGTTGTTTCTGGGGACGCTATTTGCCCCGACACAGGATAGAGACATCCCCGGCGAAGGATTCACCCATAAAATGGGCGATATTGTTTCAATCTCAGCCCCCGGTTTCGGGATGCTGACAAATAGAGTTCAACTATCAACCGAATGTCCTGAATGGACCTTTGGTATCAGCCATTTCATGCGCAATCTTGCAAAGCGCGATCTAATTTAATCTTGAAGGAAAATCACTATGATAATCGGTAAACATCTCATTTCTGGCCAATGGGTCGACGGCGTGGATACATTCACAAACGCTCCAGCTCACGGGCCGGAACACACATTTTCTGTTGGCACAGAAGGACTGGTGGATGTCGCCGTTCAGGTCGCAGAAGAAGCCTTCTGGAGTTATGGTTATTCCAGTCGCGCTGATCGTGCTGCCTTTCTGAACAAGATTGCGGACGAGATTGATGCCCGCGGCGATGCCATAACCGAGATCGGCACGCAGGAGACCGGACTTCCCGAGGCGCGGCTCATAGGTGAACGTGGTCGCACAGTGGGTCAATTACGTATGTTTGCCAGCCATATAGAGCAGGGCGACTGCTTGGATCGCCGCTTTGATGAAGCATTACCAGATCGCGCACCGATGCCAAGACCAGACCTGCGCCTAATGCAGCGGCCCATCGGTCCCGTTGCTGTGTTCGGGGCATCCAATTTTCCATTGGCTTTTTCCACCGCAGGCGGCGATACGGCTGCGGCACTGGCGGCGGGTTGTCCGGTGGTGGTTAAGGGCCATTCGGCTCACCCCGGAACAAGCGATATTGTGGCACAGGCCATTGATGCTGCCATTAAATCTGTGGGTATCCACCCCGGTGTATTCTCTCTTGTACAAGGGGGGAGCCTTGTTGTTGGGCAGTCTTTGGTGCAACATCCTTTGATCAAAGCTGTTGGTTTTACCGGCTCCCTCGGTGGTGGCAGGGCTTTGTTTGATCTCTGTGCCGCGCGGCCTGAGCCTATTCCCTTTTACGGTGAACTTGGTTCTGTAAATCCCATGTTTATCCTGCCCGAAGCATTGTCTGCAAGGGGAAAGGATATTGCTCAGGGATGGGCGGGTTCCTTGACGATGGGAGCTGGGCAATTCTGCACCAATCCGGGTATTGCGGTTCTTATTGCGGGGGCGGATACTGATGCTTTCATGACAACAGCCGCTGCA
Source organism: Emcibacter sp. (assembly GCA_023142175.1). The sequence continues at coordinate 637 of JAGLJX010000074.1, read as the reverse complement.
GCTCTGGAACAGGTTGATGCACAGGTTATGCTGACCGATGGTATTGCCGATTCATACCGTTCAGGAAGTGACCATATGGGCGGGGCGAAAGGTGTGCGGATGCTGATGAATACCGCTTGTGACCTTCGGGCTGTTGGCCCCCGTCTTTTTGCTACTACGGGACAGGAATGGCTAGCTAATGAGGCTCTTGGCGAAGAGGTTTTTGGTCCGCTTGGTCTGGCTGTTGTTGTACAGGATGGTGATGAAATGATAGCGGTGGCAAAAAAGCTTCAGGGGCAATTGACTTGTACACTTCACATGGATTCAGGTGATACTGATGCCGCACAGAAACTCATGCCTATCCTTGAGCGCAAAGCGGGCAGGATTCTGGCCAACGGGTTTCCCACGGGGGTTGAGGTCAGTGATACCATGGTTCATGGCGGCCCCTATCCGGCTTCGACCAACTTCGGGGCCACATCGGTCGGTTCAATGTCAATCCGCAGATTCCAGCGTCCAGTATGCTATCAAAACATCCCGGAAAATATCCTGCCCGATGATTTAAGATGAAGGCTTAATTTCAATACCACCTTTGCGGAGACCGTCCAACCATAGTTTTGCTTCGGCAATATTATGGGGGGCGGATTGCACACCAGAATCC
>JAGLJX010000073.1 GCA_023142175.1 Emcibacter sp. | reverse complement strand
TTCACTTCATCCCAGTCCCAGTTATCGCGGTTGATGGTATGTTTGCCAATCTGAACCAGAGCAGCTTTGATCTCAATGCCATCGCCGAGAATTTTACGGGCGACAGCACCGGCGGCAACCCGGCAGGCGGTTTCACGGGCGGATGAGCGCCCACCACCGCGATGATCCCGGATGCCATATTTGGTCATATAGGTGAAGTCAGCGTGGCCGGGGCGGTATTTATCCTTGATGTCACCGTAATCCTTTGAGCGCTGATCGGTATTTTCAATCATCAGGCTGATGGGCGTACCTGTGGTCATGCCTTCAAAAGTGCCGGACAATATTTTCACCAGATCGGCTTCCTGCCGCTGGGTCATGAAGCGGTTCTGCCCGGGTTTTCTTTTATCCAGAAATGTCTGAATTTCAGCTTCACTGATGGTCAGTCTGGACGGCGTACCGTCAATGACACAGCCAATAGCCGGGCCGTGACTTTCCCCCCAGGTCGTTACCCGGAAGATATGGCCGAAGCTGTTATATGACATGTCGTTACTTTCTAAATTAGGTGAGGCTTAGGTCCGGGGCATCTTCCCGTTTCATGCCCATAACATGATAGCCACTATCCACATGATGATTTTCACCGGTGACACCACTAGAGAGATCACTTAGCAGGTAAACACCACTATTGCCGACCTCGTCGGTGGTGACATTGCGCCCAAGGGGTGAGTTTAGCTCATTCCATTTCAGAATATAACGAAAATCGCCGATACCCGCTGCTGCCAGCGTTTTGATCGGTCCGGCAGAGAGGCTATTGATGCGAATATTCTTGGGGCCAAGGTCACGGGCCAGATATTTGACGCTGGCTTCCAGTGCGGCTTTGGCAACACCCATCACATTATAATGGGGGATTACTTTTTCTGCGCCATAATAGCTCAGCGTGATCATGCTGCCGCCATCTGTCATTAATTTTTCAGCGCGTTGGGCTACAGCGGTGAAGGAATAGCAGGAGATATTCAAACTCATGGCGAAATTCTCCGGCGATGTATCCACATAGCGCCCGGTGAGTTCGGCCTTATCGGCATAGGCGATGGCATGAACCAGAAAGTCAATCTTGCCCCACCGCGCTTCCAGTTCTTTAAATACCGCATCAATTGACGCGCCGTCGGTCACATCGCAAGGCAGAATAATATCGGAACCAATGGATTCTGCCAGCGGACGTACCCGCTTTTCCAGAGCTTCCCCCTGAAATGTGAAGGCAATTTCTGCGCCTTGTTCCGCCGCTTTGCGTGCAATGCCCCATGCGATAGAGCGATTATTAGCCACACCCATTATGATGCCGCGTTTTCCGGCCAGAAGGCCATTATTTTCCGTCATTATTCTTCCTCTGAGACGTTTTCCCGATTGTTAGTTCATCTGCCCCCTGATATTTTTAACAATCCTACACATTTTTGCAGGCTATTCAATCGGCTGCGTCTTTTTTTGTGATATTTTTTAGTCTTTGGTGATATAGCGCGGCATTGACTTCTGCGCCTAAAATATAGGATGCACCAATTAAGTAAAATAACATTAGTGTGATAATGGCCCCGGCCAGACTGCCGTAAGTCACATCGTAATTACCGAAATGTTTCAGATATATGGAAAAACCGTTGCCAACGATCATCCATAGGACCAACGTAGTAAATGCGCCGGCCATGACCGGTGTTCTGGCATCCAGCTTGCGCGGCTTCAGGATGAAATAAGACAGGCATAATGCACCGAAAATCAGGCTGACACTAGTGGACAGACGCACCAGATTCCACACCAAATTCCAATCAGCTTCCAAGGGTATATAGGCGATGATTATTTTCCAGATCACCGGGCCAAACACAAGCGCGGACATTCCGATGATAATGCTGCTGGCGGACAGGATGACCAGCAATAACCCTTCGGCGCGGCGGCGCAGAAATGGCCTGCGGGTGACGGTACCAAAGGCGCGGACGATGGCAAGTCTGGCGGCATCAATAGCAGACGATGATATCCACATAGCACCCAGAATACTGAAGGTCATGATGCTCTTGTCCGTTGTGCGGACCATTTTCTCAATGGGGCCTTGAAGTATCTTGCTCACGTCTTCAGGCATAATGTCAAATAAATTTTCCAGTGCCTGTGGCCCGGCTTCGGATTGACCAAAGAAACCGGCAAGAGAGACCAGAAAAATGATAAAGGGGAACAGAGCTAACAGGGTTAGAAATGCGAGATAACCCGCCATCACCATGCCATCATGTTTCAAAAAATTAGCTATGGCTTCAAAAAGGAATTTGAATTTTTGAATTTTTTCTTTCATGTCATATGTGATCTGACGTCCTGAGTTTTACTTTTAGCCCATTTCTTGATGGCCTTTTCCAAAGTCTCGTCCGGTTCAGGCGGCAGCATGATCTGAAGTTTGACATATTGATCACCCCGTTTCTTGGATTTGGTATCCGCCGTGCCTTTACCCTTCAGACGCATCATACGCCCAGAGCTAGACCCTTTGGGAATTGTCATAGCAACCGTTCCGTCAATGGTTGGGATATTGACCTTCGCCCCTGTCACCGCTTCTTCCAGCGTGATGGGCAGATCAAGATGAATATCATTACTTTCACATTTGAAATAGGCATGGGGCTTGATTATTATTTCGATAATGGCGTCTCCGGCGGGGCCACCGCCGACACCACCGTCACCCTGTCCTTTAAGTCTTATTTTCTGGCCTTCCTTGACGTTTTCCGGGATGGTGACATTGAGCGTCTTGCCATTACCAAGGGTCAGCGGTAGCTTGCCGCCCTTTACAGCGTCAAGGAAATCAACGGATAGTCGGTAGCTTTTATTCTGTCCTTTTTGGCTGCGGGTTTGACGTTGTCTGCGGCCTCCACCAAAGATGGAGGCAAAAATTTCTTCCGGATCAAACCCCTCACCAAAACGACCGCCGCCCATGCCGCCGCGACCCATGCCGCCCTGACCCGGATGAAATCCACCGCCAGCGAAGCCCTTTTCAGAACCGTCTGGGTTAATTTCGCCGCGGTCATATCGGGCGCGCATATCTTTATCACGCAACAGGGCATAAGCCGCTGAGACTTCCTTGAAGCGGTCGGCGATCTTTTCGTCTCCGGCGTTGATGTCCGGATGTAGTTTTTTGGCCAGAGTGCGATAGGTCTTTTTCAGTTCCGCATCGGTTGATGTCTTGGACACGCCTAATACGCTGTAGGGATCCCTCATAGTGCTAATTTAACTCGTTTTTAATTGGTGATTTTCCAAGACCCGTCCGGCTGGCGGCAGGCTGTGCCGTAAGCTGTTTCGGTTTTTCCGCCAACGGTTATGGTCTGTTGATATTCCCGGCAATATTGATCTGTTTTGTTGGTATAGGCCGGTTGCGGGGTGATAGTACCGGAATTACCGCTGTCCGGATTATGCCAGTTTGACGTGCTGCCGGACTGTGTGCTTTCCAGAGAATATTGTGTACGTTGCGTCATGGCCTCTCGGTCAGCCTTGTCAAGAGATCTACCAATTTCCCGGCCGATATAGGCGCCGGCTAAACCGCCAGCTATTATGGCAAATGTATTGCCCGATCCATGATGCCCTCTTCCGCCGACAGCATCGCCAATCGCCGCACCGCCTATGGCGCCCAGGAGGGTGCCTGTCTCTTCTTTTGTACATGAGACAAGAGACAGGGAAAAAGCAGCAATCAAGAATGCTGTAATAAGTGACTTCAGGTTATGCACTCTGGAAAATGACATATAAATCCCTTTCGATTCAATAGATTGTATTCTCAAGTTATTACGACTATATAACATATAAATATAAATTATATATTGTAATGATAAGTTTGGCATTTTTATGACGAATTTGAGGGTGGTAGAGTGAAGGGACCGATTAAATTATTTCAGGAGTGGTTTGAGGCTGCCCACGAAGCGGAAGATCTAGCAGAGGCCGTGGCCCTTGCGACCGCTGATGCGCAGGGACGTCCATCGGTCAGGATGGTTTTGTTGAAAGCGGCGGACGAGCGGGGCTTTACCTTTTACACTAATCTGGAAAGTCGCAAAGGCAAAGAACTCGCCGAGAACTCATATGCTTCCCTTTGTTTTTATTGGAAATCCCAAAGGCGGCAGATTAGAATAGAAGGCCCGGTGGTTGCGGTAAGAGATGGGGAAGCGGATGCCTATTTCGCCAGCCGTGCCAAGGATAGCCAAATCGGGGCATGGGCGTCAAAGCAAAGCCAGACCATGAAGGGCCTGTTTGAATTTGAGGCGGCCATCGCTAAATATGCGGCTAAATATGTACTTGGGGATGTTCCGCGCCCAGCCCATTGGTCCGGATTCCGAATAGAGCCGACCAGTATAGAATTTTGGGAAGATCGGAAATTTCGCTTGCATATGCGGCATGTTTACGAAAAAAATGACAAAAATATCTGGGTTAAAAGGGAACTTTATCCATGACTAAGCATGAGCGGGGGAAGAAAAGCAATTCTTCACGCCTGATGGTTCGTGCCGCCAATGCGGCGGTGGCGGTGGCCTTTACGTTGATCCTGATGAAAACATGGGCTTATAGCGTCAGCGGTGCGGTGTCCATGCTGGGCTCGCTGATGGATTCCCTGATGGATATTCTGGCGTCCCTGATAAATCTGGTGGCGGTTCGTTTTTCGGTAACCCCTGCGGATGATGACCATCGTTTTGGTCATGGTAAGGCCGAGGCAATCGCCGGGCTGGTACAGGCCATGGTGATTTTCCTGTCAGCCCTGTTTATTATTTTTGAAGCCGGGCGGAAACTGTTAAATCCACTTCCCGTGATGGAAGCTGAAAAGGGCATCGTTGTACTCGTAATATCTATTATGCTGACGGTCCTTCTTGTGGCTTATCAGCGGTATGTGATCCGTAAGACTGGCTCTGTGGCTATTTCTGCGGATCATTTGCATTATTCCGGCGATATATTGATGAATTTCGGCGTTATAATAGCACTGATTTTAAGCGGCTATATGCAGGTTTATTTCGCAGAT
>JAGLJX010000072.1 GCA_023142175.1 Emcibacter sp. | reverse complement strand
CGCCGCTGATCTGTCCGGCAAAACGCAGGCGGGGCATAGTCTTGAAGCGCAGGTTGCTATCCAACAGATTTGGGCTGTTGATGAATGTATTACGGTGCAGACCCCCAAGACGTGCAAAACGGGCATTTTCCAGTCCGGTAATTTTTTGGAATGTTTCAACTTGTGCGCCATGCTTCATCTTGGTCTGGAACCCGACCATATTATAGAGCGTATCCAGCTTGTTATCCTGCCGTAGCTGAAGAATTGCATAGGAATCCTCGCCCGTATGAGGGTTGGTCAGGCCAACGGGCTTCATGGGGCCAAAACGTAATGTTTCCCGGCCCCGTTCCGCCATAACTTCAATGGGCATGCAACCATCAAAATAGGGGGTATTCTTCTCCCAATCCTTATAGTCATATTTTTCCGTGTCGATCAGGTCATCAATCAGGGTTTCATATTGTTCACGGCTGAGGGGAAGGTTAATATAATCCGCCGTATCACCCTTGTCATAACGGGACTGGTACCATGCCTTGGTGAAATCAATGCTGTCCTTGTAGATAATTGGTGCTATGGCGTCAAAAAAGGCCAGTTCATCTTCGCCGGTAAGTTCCAATATGGCCTGCGCCATAGCATCGGAGGTTAGCGGCCCGGTGGCAATGATGACATTATCCCAATCTTCTGGTGGAATGTTTGTTATTTCTTCACGAACCATTGTGAACAGGGGATTGGCTTCCAATGCTGTCTGCACAGATTTGCTGAAACCTTCGCGGTCAACGGCGAGAGCGCTGCCTGCGGGCACTGTATTTTCCATAGCAGAGGCCATGATCAGGGAATCACACCGGCGCATTTCCTCATGTAGCAAGCCGACCGCATTATTTTCATAATCATCGGACCTGAAAGAATTGGAACAGACCATTTCGGCTAAACCGTCCGTCTGATGGACATCTGTTTTGCGCACAGGCCGCATTTCATGGAGGATAACAGGTATATCCTGCCGCATTATTTGCCACGCCGCTTCCGTTCCCGCAAGGCCGCCGCCGATGATATGTATTGCCTTATATGTCATGGGGAGGGTCATATCATTTAAAGGAGGGCGGGGCCATATAAAAAACGCCTGTTTTCAGTCAAAAACAGGCGTAATTTAGAATGGAGATTTATAATAGATTTTTTGCAATAGATACGGTTGAGTGTCTAATGCACTTACATAATATCTAAATATATCTTTTAAGGTATTGTCCGGTGTAACTTTCTTCACAAAGAATAATCTTTTCAGGGGTTCCTTCAGCAAGAATATAGCCACCGCCATCGCCACCTTCGGGTCCAAGATCAATGATCCAGTCGCAGGTTTTGATAACATCAAGATTATGCTCAATGATCACAACAGTATTGCCCTGTTCCACGAGCGCATGGAGAACTTCCAACAGCTTTTTTATATCCTCAAAATGCAGGCCTGTGGTTGGCTCATCAAGGATATACAGCGTGCGCCCCGTTGACCGCTTGGCGAGTTCCTTGCTGAGCTTGACCCTTTGTGCTTCACCGCCGGACAGGGTAGTCGCGGCCTGTCCTACCTTGATATAGCCAAGGCCGACTTTTTCCAGCGTGGTCATCTTGTCGCGGATATTGGGAACGGTAATGAAAAACTGAGCGGCTTCTTCCACGGTCATATCCAATATGTCAGATATGG
>JAGLJX010000071.1 GCA_023142175.1 Emcibacter sp. | reverse complement strand
CACAGCGACCGCCTTTAACATTAAAGGAAAATCGGCCCGGTTTATAACCGCGGGACTTGGCCTCGGGCAGTTCGGCGAACCAGTCACGGATAGGGCCAAAGGCTCCGGTATAGGTCGCCGGATTAGAGCGTGGTGTACGGCCAATGGGCGACTGGTCAATATCAACGACCTTATCAATGAACTCCAGACCAAGAATATCCTTATGGGGGGCGGGGATATTGCGGTTATTATTTAATTTACGGGCAACACCGCGGTACAGCGTGTCCACGGTCAGTGTGGATTTGCCGCTGCCAGATACGCCCGTGATACAGGTCATGGTCCCAAGGGGAATTGCAGCGGTAACATTGTTCAGATTATTGCCTGTCGCACCCTTAATGATAATCTGCTTACGTTTTCGGCCTGCCATATGGCCTTTTCGTCTTTTGGATGGCACGGCAATGGACTTTTTACCAAGCAGATATTGTCCGGTCAGGCTGTCCTCATTGTCGAGAATATCCTGCAAGGTTCCCTGTGCTACAATCTCGCCGCCATGTTCGCCCGCACCGGGGCCCATATCAATAATATGGTCAGCGTTTCGGATGCTATCCTCATCATGCTCAACCACCAAAACCGTATTGCCCATATCGCGCAGATTAAACAGGGTTTCCATAAGTCTGTCATTATCCCGTTGATGAAGCCCTATTGATGGTTCGTCCAGTACATATAGAACACCGGTCAGGCCGCTGCCGATTTGCGAAGCCAGCCTGATTCTCTGGGACTCGCCACCGGACAGGCTGCCGGATTTGCGGGACAGGTTGAGATAATTCAGACCAACATTATTCAAAAACCCGAGCCGTTCGGTAATTTCCTTCAGGACTCTGGCGGCAATTTCGGTTTGTTTAGTGTTCAGCTTGCTCGGCAGTTCCTTGAACCATGCATAGGAATCAGCAATGGAAAGCTCGGTGATCTGGCCGATATGCCTATCATCTAGCTTGACCACCAAAGCTTCTTGTTTCAGGCGATAACCCGCACAGGCTTCACATTCGGAAGCACTTTGGTATTTACCCAATTCTTCCCGAATCATATTGCTGTCGGTTTCCCGCCAGCGGCGTTCGATATTACCGATGATGCCTTCAAAAGGCTTTTCAACCTTATATTCCTTGCGGTCATCGCTATAGATCATTGTGATGATCTCTTTGCCGCTGCCGAAAAGAATGACGTCTCGCACCTTATCATCCAGCTTTTTCCATGGGTAATTGGTCTTGAATTTATAATGTTTGGCAAGGCTTTTAAGGGTCTGGGCATAATAGGGTGCATTGGACTTACCCCAGGGTGCCAGCGCACCATCATTCAGGCTTTTGCTTTTGTCCGGCACCACCAGTTCCGGGTCAAAATATAGCTTTTTACCCAAACCATCACAGGTGGGGCAGGCGCCAAAGGGGTTGTTAAAGGAAAACAGACGTGGCTCAATTTCCTCAATGGTGAAACCGGATACCGGACAGGCAAATTTTGCGGAGAAAAGGATTCGTTCGCCCACTTTATCACCACTGGCAAATTCAGCGTAAGCCAGCCCATCGGCCAGATTTAAGGCCGTTTCCATACTATCGGCAAGGCGGGTTTCCAGATCAGGCCGCACCACCAGACGGTCAACAACCACCTCAATATCATGCTTTATTTTTTTATCGAGCGCAGGGATGTCGTCTATTTCATAGAATTCGCCGTCCACTTTGACCCGCTGAAATCCCTCGCGCTGTAATTCAGAAAATTCCCGCCGATATTCGCCCTTTCGTCCGCGTACGATGGGGGCTAGCAGATAAAGCCGTGTGCCTTCATCCAGCGCCATGACCTTATCCACCATCTGACTGATGGTCTGGCTTTCAATGGGAAGGCCCGTTGCGGGTGAATAGGGTACACCTATGCGGGCATACAGCAGCCGCATATAATCATAAACTTCGGTCACGGTTCCCACCGTGGAACGCGGATTGCGGGACGTGGTTTTCTGCTCGATTGATATGGCGGGTGACAACCCGTCAATATGATCGCAGTCGGGCTTCTGCATTAGCTCAAGGAATTGGCGGGCATAGGCCGACAGGCTTTCCACGTACCGCCGTTGACCCTCGGCATAGATGGTATCAAAGGCGAGGGATGACTTTCCCGACCCGCTCAGGCCCGTGATAACAACAAGCTTGTCGCGAGGGATATCCACATTGATATTTTTCAGGTTATGCTCTCTTGCGCCCCGAACTGAAATCTTGGTCAGCATGTTTAAATCTGTGCCCTTCGTACATATTATTATTAGCAATTTGAAGTTTTTCGCTAATAAGTCAAGTTCTTATTTTGTTCTCATTGAATTTTGTGATAGTAGAGTCTATGGTGTTGTCAAATTAATCTATAAATGTAAGGAAATAAATATGGCCGGTAGTGTCAACAAAGTAATTCTTGTGGGGAACCTAGGACGGGACCCAGAAGTACGTCATACGCAGGACGGAAAACCAGTGGTGACACTTAATCTTGCCACGTCTGAAACCTGGAAAGACAGAAATTCAGGGGAAAGAAAAGAAAGAACCGAATGGCACCGCGTGGTCATCTTTAACGAGAATCTATGCCGTGTTGCGGAACAATATCTGCGCAAGGGTTCCACACTTTATATTGAGGGGGCATTGCAAACCCGTAAGTGGACCGATAATGCCGGTGTTGAGAAATATACTACCGAAGTTGTATTGCAGCGGTTCCGTGGTGAACTGACCATGTTAGGTGGTCGCGCTGATGGCGGTGGTTCTTCTTCCGGTGGTGGTGATTACGGCGGTGGCTCATCTTCTAGTGGAGATAGCGGTGGATCATTTGGCGGCGGTTCTGCTGACCTTGATGATGATATCCCGTTCTAAAATCTATTGATTAAGATCACCAACAGCATCTCTTTGTCAGAAGAAGAGATTAAAGAGCATTTCATTCGCTCTCCCGGTCCGGGTGGTCAGAATGTCAATAAGGTTGAAACGGCGGTACAGCTCCGTTTCGATGCCGGTAATAGTCCGGCTCTTAAAGAAGATGTTTTTTTACGACTGAAAAAAATAGCAGGCCACCGCATGACAGCAGGTGGCCTGATCATCATTACGGCCAATCGTTTCCGCAGCCAACTCAGGAATCGCGAGGACGCGCTGGAAAGGCTGACGGATCTGATCCGACAGGCAGCCGTGATGCCAAAAAGCCGCCGCACCACCAAACCAAGCCGCAGTTCCAGAGCAAAAAGGGTGGAAACGAAGAAGAAACGCGGTATCCAAAAAAAACAACGCCAAAAGAAAATCTCTTTTGAGTGAATTTATGCCTTTCAGCACTTGAAGTAGAGGGCTTTATTGCGTATTTTGCGGCTGCTACAACAGTCAACTTATTTTCTCTGGAAGGATAAAGCCGATGGCTTTCATTGCTGATTCATTAAACCGTGTAAAACCTTCGCCAACAATCGCCGTATCCACCAAGGCCGCTGAACTGAAAGCGGCGGGTCGTGATGTTATTGGCCTTGGGGCAGGGGAGCCTGATTTTGATACACCGGTTAATATTAAAGAAGTCGCCATACAGGCTATAAATGACGGTAAAACCAAATATACGCCAGCGGACGGTACACCAGAGCTTAAAAAAGCCATTTGTGTGAAGTTTAAACGCGATAATGGCCTTGATTACGCACCAAATCAGATCACGGTGAATAGTGGCGCCAAACAAACAATTTACAATGCCTTTGTGGCAACATTGAATCCGGGCGATGAAGTTATCATCCCGACACCCTATTGGGTATCTTATCCCGATATGGCAATTCTGGCTGGCGGAACGCCGGTTTTTGCCGAAGCGACAATGGCGGAAAATTTTAAGCTTCAGCCTGAAGTTCTGGAAGCTGCTATCACAGATAAAACAAAATGGGTGATTCTGAACTCGCCAAGTAACCCCACTGGCGCAGCTTACAGTGTGGCAGAAATGAAGGCGCTGACAGATGTTCTTCTGAAATATCCTCATGTATGGGTCATGTGTGACGATATTTATGAACATATTGTTTATGACGATTTTGAATTCGTAACGCCAGCTCAGGTAGAGCCAAAATTATTTGACCGCACCCTGACCATTAATGGTGTTGCCAAGGCCTATGCCATGACAGGCTGGCGCATTGGTTTTGCTGGTGGTCCGGTTGAGCTGATCAATGCGATCCGCAAAGTGCAAAGCCAAAGCACGTCCAACC
>JAGLJX010000070.1 GCA_023142175.1 Emcibacter sp. | reverse complement strand
GGCGGCTCGGCCAACAAGACCTTCCTGTTTCAGCAGACCCCGGCAATAATGCGCGAAGACAAGCTACTAGCCTTTCTTGATGATAGCCTGAAAACTTTAGGTACCTCAGCCTGCCCGCCTTACCATCTTGCGGTGGTGATCGGGGGCTTAAGTGCGGAAATGAATCTGAAAACTGTTAAGCTCGCCAGTGCACATTATCTGGATAGCCTGCCAACCAAAGGCAATGACTTTGGTCATGCCATCCGCGTACCGGACTTAGAAGAAAAAATCCACAAAATGACCCAGAATTTTGGCATTGGCGCCCAGTTCGGTGGTAAATATTTCTGCCATGATGTGCGGGTCGTCCGCCTGCCCCGTCACGGCGCCTCTGTACCCATCGGCTTTGGTGTATCCTGTTCCGCAGACCGTCAGGCCAAGGCCAAAATTACCCCAGATGGAATTTTCATCGAACAACTGGAAAGCAATCCGGCTAAATATCTGCCAGAGATTAAAGAAGAAGACCTCCGTGAGACGGTTATCAAAATCGACCTGGACCGACCTATGGATCAGGTTCGGGCGGAGCTAAGTCAATATCCCATCAAGACCCGCCTGTCGCTCACCGGCACCATTATCGTTGCCCGCGATCTCGCCCATGCTGCCATCCTGAAAAATTTGGAAGACGGCAAACCCATGCCCGACTATATGAAAGATCATATCGTCTATTATGCCGGCCCGGCAAAAACCCCTGATGGTTATGCCTCCGGTTCTTTCGGTCCCACAACAGCGGGGCGCATGGACAGCTATGTAGAGACCTTTCAGGCCCAAGGCGGCAGCATGATCATGCTGGCTAAGGGCAACCGCAGCAAACAGGTCTCCAGCTCCTGTCATCAGCACCGTGGCTTTTATCTGGGGTCTATCGGTGGCCCTGCGGCAATATTGGCACAGAATAATATCACCAAGGTTGAAGTGCTTGATTTTGAGGATTTTGGCATGGAAGCCGTCTGGAAGATAGACGTTAAAGATTTCCCGGCATTCATTGTAATGGATGACAAGGGTAACGACTTTTTCCAGAATCTATAGGAAACCTAAATATGTCCGGTGAAGAAAATGCTCTGAAAAAACATTCGATCATCATCGCCGGACATCAGACCAGTATCACACTGGAAAATATATTCTGGTATCACTTAAAAAAAATAGCCAAAATGCAGGGCATTAGCCTAAGCGCATTAATCACAGATATTGATAGCACCCGACAAACAAACCTCAGCAGCGCCATACGTGTTTTTGTCCTGAAAAAACATCTCAGGGATTAGGCTCATCCTTCTTTGCGGGCTTTTTTTCAAACAGCTTCTGCAACAATTTCTGGCCATATTCTTCAACTGGCTTTGATTCGCCCTGCGGGGGGCTTTGCGGGCTGTTATCTTCTGCGGGTGGTGGTGCTGTGGGTTGCACCTCCTTTGGCTTTTCCCCGAATATACCCTCAAGTCCGCCCTCGCCACCGACCAGTTTCTGTAACATATTAGAGGCTATTTTTGCGCCAACATATTTTTTCAGACGGTCCGTATTATAAACCACATTCGGGCGGCTCACATCACCCGTGACCGCCACGCCAATGGGCGGCGCATCGGGATGGTCATAAAGGGACAGGCTGCCGTTTGAACGTATATCCCATTTCACCAGATCAACGGCCATGGCCACATTTGATTTTGCCCCATCCAGTTCAATATCAAATGGGCTGAATACTAGCTGGCCATCTTTGGCTGTAATAGTGCTAATCCCGCCATTATAGGATGTCTGACCGCCCGAAAGCGTTGTTCCTAGCAAATTCCCAAAAGCCCCATTGCTGCTCATATCGGACAACTGATTGCTGAGGGCGGGAATATCAATGCCATTAATCAGTCCGGGATTTGCCACAATTTCACCATTTCCCGACAGGGAAGAAATTATGTCATATTGACTTTTACCTTCGCCGGAGAATTTACAGGACAGGTCAAAAAATCCGGTGACCGGCTCTATACCTGCCGAGGATTTTGTCGCTTGGGACAGGGACGCTTTTTTCAGGGTCATTGCCAATGCCATCTTCGGCTTAGCCGTACCACCAAAAGACCCGGACATCCCCACAACTCCCCCGAACAAACGCCCGGTAAAATCATCTACCGTAATAATCTCATCCTTCAGGACCATACCAAAAGCCGGATTTTCAAAAATATAATCATTATAACGCAAACTTGCGGCGGATACCTGTACCCGCCCGTCATAATCAGACAGCAAAGACAGATCCATGGTCGACCGTGTCCATTGACCACGAGCCTTGTTGTTTTTACCGGATTTATCAGCCGCCTTCAGGAAGCTGTGTAGCGGGATATCCCCGGCCTTCAGGTTAAAATCAAAATCAGGCTTGGCGCTGGCCATATTAACTTTGCCATCACCACTCAGCTTTACCGGCCCCACATCACCAACAATATTGCTGAAACTATATTGATCTCCGCTTCCCACCACCTTCATCTTGAGGGCTATAGGGCCAAGCTCCCGCTTCGACGGCTGAAAATCTATTCCCAGACCACGGATAAACTCACGGGTGTCCGAGCCTTTTAAATCCATTGTCATATCGAGGGACGCGGCCTTGCCTTTGCCCCGGCTTCTGCTTTTGACAATAACCTCACCAGCGGCAATATTAATCTTGCCGTCAACATCGATAAAATCCGAACTTGATTTGATACGACCCTTCAGGGCAACAGGGCGATCATCACTGGCCCGTGGCCGGACAATGGGAAGGTCGAACTGGTCGATTAGGGCAGTAAGACTTGTCGACCTGCCATTTACGGCGAGGTCGGCACTGCCAATTTCAGGAAATTGTTTCAAGGTTGCACTGCGAACCACACCCTTCACATCAAATTTACTGACCCCCAGCGAAGACTTAATATCCAAATCCATTTTCTCATAAGTAGTGGTAAGGGAGCCATCAATTTTCATCTGACCAAGTCTGCGCAGGTCAAACTTATCATCCAGTTTTAATACCCTTTGAAGGGTCACCAGTGATTTGGCATCTGCGGATAATTTAAGGGTAAGCTCAGGATTAGAACTGAAATTTTTAGCCACCGCGCTGCCCGTGAAATTTATCCCGGCCATATCTTCCAGCCTGATCACTTTCGCATCCAGCTTGCCCCCCAAAAGTAAGCCATCCAACTTGCCGGACCGTATTTTCATACCGCTTAGGGTAATATTAGACAGGGCAATATCATAGCTGACATCAAACTCATCCAACAGGCCAAGGGCTTTTTTCAGGTCGCTCTTCTTTTCCGGTTTCCGATTTGACATATAAGCGTCAAGGTTGAGGTTTTTCATATCAAGGCTGATGCCGTAAGATGATCGGCCCTCAAGCGCATAAGACACGCCGCCTTTAAAACTCATCGCATCCAGTTTCCCGGCAACGGTATAAAATTGCACCAGTTCCGATGTTACTTTAAGGCCACTTTTATAAGAAAACTGGGTCAACTGACCAGAAGGAATTTCACTCACATCCACCTTGAGCCAGCTTAACAGCCCCCGCAGGTTGCTGGCATTCACAGACAAATCCCCGGTCAATATGGGGGTATTATCTTCCTGACTGCCAATCTGACCTTTAAAATTGAGCCCTGACCCGCCGGGCATACGGGCCTGAACGGTCGATATGTCAACAATACCATCTTTAGCCGTAAGCTTGACAGCAATCTGGCTGGCAATCTTGCCATTATATTTTAAAGCCCCAAGCCTCAGGTCCAGTGAACCCGCAAGTCTTTTTAAAAGGTCACTGACCACCACCTGTTCGCCATCAACATCCGCCTGTTTTACCGTCTCCGGGGATGTTTGATTTTGCTGGTCGGCAAAAGCAACAAGCAAAGGATTCATATCCAGTTTATTTATAGACAAGTTCGCCTGAATATTTATCTTTTCACCAAGGGAGACATCTATAGCCCCCTGACCCCGGCTTTGCCCCATCCTGATATTTAAATCCTTTACGGCAATATTGTCAGCCGCCACGACTACCGCCGTGTCGAATGAGAAATTCTGACCAATTCTGATATCGGATGGCGGCTTCAATCCCTTAATACGGTCGATGATATTAAACATATCGCCGCCGTCATTGGCCTTCATATCCAGCTTGCCGGAAAAGGAACTATCTTTGCCACTTAAAATCACGCCGCCAAGAACACCGACTTTTACCTGACCATCCAGCATGGACATAGTGATATTTACCGGTACTTTTTTACCCGGTCTGATTTTGCCAAGGCTGAAGGATAGCTCAGCATCAAGTCCCTTGTATTTTGCGCTGCCCGTCACATCGATAGGGCCGTTAATACTTTTAACTTTCACATTGGCATTTATTTTTCTGAGCAGTTCCATCTGCTGGGAGGCCATATCCTCAAAGCTCACCTGCCCATTAACGATCTGGAATTTATCGAGGCTGATGTCGGCAGAAGATGCCTGCTCCGACCCCTCAGATGCGTCACCGCCCAGATCCCAGTTTACCCGGCCATCGGGCAACACTTCGAGGGCGACAACCGGATCAACAAGAATAAACTTTTCAACCTTGACCTTGCCGCCGAACAGCAAAGAAATAACTGACGGGAAACTAACCTTAACATCCAGGGATTTGAGGGACAGCATATATTCCGCACGGCCACCGTCCAGATTAGTAACCGAGACATCTTTCACAGAAAGCGCCGTCATGGGCAGAAGTGACATGGAAATATCACCCTTGATCACCACCGTCCGGCCGGTATATTCGGATGCTGTTTCTTCTATTTCAACCTTATACTCATTCCAATTAAGGAAGCTTGGCACAATTAATATTGCTCCAATCACGACCACAATCAGAATACCAAGGCCTAGCCCAAGTTTTTTCAAGTTCTTCTCCGCCTTCCCCGCGTTAATTCCGGTTTATTTAACCATATTTTTCCCGGTGTTATAGTGGGATAATATATGACATAAAAACCGTGGCAAGAATATGTCTTTTTTTTCAATAACCAAGATAGCCACTATCGCAGTATCTCCTTAAAATATTAACAGTTTTCTTATATTTCTCTAAAATTTTCTAATATTTTAATGACAATATAATGTGATTGGGGGATGAAGCCTCTTTAATAGGGTGAGTTTCTCTTGGATATTAAAAAAATTTAAGTCCCTTCCGATTGGAAAACCTCCGGCTTCCATATGCAGTTAAAACAGGGCGGGCTTGATCTGGAGGGTGGACGGGCGCACCATGTGATGCGCTCCACATAAACCCGGACGCTGATCACAGATAAATATGTTCTTCAGGCCTATAATAAAGCCCTGCTTGAAGAAAAATAATAAACCAGAAAAACCTGTTTTCCCCGTAAATTTAAAGTATACAGAAAGTATGTCTGACCCATTTGATATTGATAATTTTGCCGCTGACGATATTCCTTTTGATAGCCCCGCGGATAACATAGCACCGGCCTATCTGGAGGGCTTAAATCCGCCTCAAATGCAAGCTGTTGAAACCATCAACGGGCCGCTATTGGTGCTGGCGGGGGCGGGCACGGGGAAAACCCGCGTACTGATCACCCGCCTTGCCCATATACTGACCACAGGAAGTGGTTATCCGGGGCAAATTTTAGCGGTGACCTTCACCAACAAGGCCGCGCAGGAGTTGGGTGAGCGAATCGCCGAAATGCTGGGAGGAGTGATCGAGCCCGGCCGGGATGTCGAGATCCACACCTACCACGGATTCGCAGCCCTCATCCTGAGTGAGTTCGGTGTTCTCGCCGGAGTGGAGCACGACAGCAAGATCATCACCCCGACGTTTGCTCGCCAGTTGTTGTTCGACTCGATCGACTCGGGATCATATGAGCATCTGGACATAACCTGGCGTGGCATCGTTGATCGACCCGAACGGCTCGCCTCCGACCTTGGAGACAACCTTGGCACCGGCACCGACCTCATCGAATACACCAGAGGCCAATCTGGAGAGCCGTGGGATGAGCGCGCTGAACTTGCCGGCGTAGTAGCTCGCTTCGAATCGGAGAAGCGACGCCTGGGCGTGGTCGACTACTCCGACCTCGTGCGGCTAGCTCACAACGTGGTGACCAACCATCCCGATGTAGGGAAACGTGTCCGTTCGCGATATCAGATTGTGCTGCTTGATGAGTATCAGGACACCAACCCCGCCCAGCGCGAGTTGTTGCTGAGCATCTTCGGTGACGCATTCCCGGTGACGGCGGTAGGAGATCCGGACCAGACCATCTATGAGTGGCGGGGAGCGTCACTTGAGAACTTCGCAGCTTTCCCGACTCATTTCGCTCACCAGGATGGATCGCCGGCGGAGACGCTTTCGTTGACCGTCAACCGGCGATCGACCAGGCAGGTGATCGCGTTCGCCAACGCAGTTCGAGAGAAGACCGGCAACCAAACCGGAAAGAATCTGGTGGGGGTCGACGGAGCTGAGACGGGCCTGGTCGCCACCCGCTGGACGCGTACCGCCATCGATGAGGCAGAGTTCGTTGCGGAAACGATGCTCGAGCTTCGAGCAGACGGCTACGAATGGCGCCAGATGGCCGCGCTCTTCCGCAAGAACAAAGACATCACCCTCGTCCAACAGGCACTCGAAGAACACCAAATCCCGGCCGAGGTGGCCAGCATCGGGGGCCTGCTCGCCATTCCGGAGATTGTTGAGCTACACACCTGGCTGAGAGTTCTGAATGATCCTGCCGACGGCACGGCGCTGATGCGCATTCTGCTCGGCAGCAACTACCGGCTCGGCTTCTCCGATATCTTGCCGCTCACCAGATGGGCACGCTCGGCCATCGACGACTACAACGTCCTGAAACCCTCACTGCTAGAGGCGATCGACAACCTCGACGACATCTCAGGCCAAAGGCCTGCCGCCCACGACGCTCTGGCTGCCTTCCGCTCTCTGTACCGGCGTCTGCTCCAGGATGCTCAGGGTGCCAGCCTGGTGGAATTGGCTCGACGGATCCTCCAGGAAACTGGGTCGTGGCAAGAGATCGAAGCGATGCCGGATCAGACCAGACTGTCGGTTCGACTCAACCTTCACCGGTTCCTTGATCTTGCCGAGGAGTGGTCGCCTCTCGAAGGCCGCCCATCACTTCCAGCCTTTCTGGACTACCTCGATGTCATGGCCGACGGAAACAACGAAGAACTGACACCGGCCAAATTAAGTGGTCAGGATGCTGTCGCCCTGCTCACCGTCCACCGTGCGAAGGGGCTGGAATGGCCGATCGTGTTCATTCCTGCCGCCTATCACAACAACTTCCCGTCGGCAGTGCGATCCTATGAAGACCCATTCGAAAAGGCACACGTCCTTCCCTACTCGCTTCGGCTGGACCGCGATAGCCTCCCGCCGCTAACAGAGGCGATGGACAAGTCCGATCGGCAGGCGCTCCTCAAAGAGCGATCATCTCGCCAGGAGTGGCGAACCGCTTACGTTGCCGCCACCCGGGCCAAAGATCGCCTCTACATCTCGGGCGCCCATTGGTATGGGACACCGGAGCCACGCAAGAGGGCGGTTGCGCCGAGCGAGCTCTTCGA
>JAGLJX010000007.1 GCA_023142175.1 Emcibacter sp. | reverse complement strand
ACTTGGACTTTTGATTGCCAGCTTTGCCCTATGGGGAATTGGCGGCGATATATTAGGCGGTGCGGGAAGCAGTGTGGCCCAAATCGGTAATGGTAAAGTATCCCTGAATGAATATGCCCGGGAATTTCAAAGTAAATTTACTGAAATTCAACAAAGGTCCGGCGGCGAAGTAACCCGCGCTATGGTCATTGATCAGGGATTAGCAAGCAGGTGGGTTGCTGACCTCATTCAGCGCGAAACATTCTCTTATGCAGCCCATGATCTGAATATACGTGTGACAGACAAGGAACTGCGTGAATATATCATGGCAATTGAATCCTTTCAGGATACTTTCGGTGAATTCAGCAAAAACACTTTTGAAAGTATTGCCAAATATCAGGGGCATACATCAGGTGAATTTGAAGAAATTTTGCGCCGGGACTTGGAAAGACAATATCTGGTAAAGTCAATCGTAAGCAGTATCTCCGTACCGGGAGCTGTTGAGGACACACTAATCAAATATCTGATGGAAGAAAGAACTGCGGATATTCTCTCGATTCCGGCCAATTCAATAAAAAAAATCCCCGAGGCAGATGAAGAAACCTTGAAAAAATTCTATGAGGAAAATTCTACACGTTATATGGCCCCAGAATATCGTGATTTACGTTTCATCACCCTATCTGTGAAAGATTTTGCGGATGGCATGATTATTACTGACGAAGAGATTGCACAAGCTATGGAGGCGACCTCTGCTACGTCAGGAGGAAATGAAGCACGTAATTTCGACCAAATACTTTTTGACGATAAGGAGACTGCTGACAAGGCCTTTTCTAATCTTGAATCAGGCAAATCATTTGCTGATATTATTATTGCTTCCGGATTAACAGCAGAGGACGCCGCTGTCAGTGAAAATACCCTTCAGAATGCGACTGATTCCTATGGGGCGACTGCGGCAGAGGCTATTTTCACCACAGAAAAAGATAAATATACCGCCCCTGTGGAAACAGATTTTGGCTGGCGCATTTTTTATATTACAAATATATCTGCAGCGGTGAATGATGCGGAAAATAAAAAAGATGTGATAGAAGCCAGACTGAGAAATGAAAAGGCTCTTGATGTTCTTTATGATAAATCAGAGCTCGTTAACGATGAGCTTGCAGCGGGAGCCAGCCTGTCAGAGATTGCAACGGCCCTGTCCCTTGAGGTAAAAGTCGCGCTTAATGTTGACGCATCAGGTTATAATTCAAAGGGTGATCTGGTCACTGATGTTCCTACCGATCTAAGCTTCCTAACCAAAGCTTTTGATACGCTTATGGATGATGAACCATTATTGGAAGAGTTAGACAATAATGACTATTTTCTTTTGGTTGTTGATAATGTTCAGGAAGTAGCCCTGCGGCCCTTTGAAGATGTCAGAACAAGTGTGGTTGATATATGGAAGGCAGAAACCCGCAGTAATATGGCGCGGGATCAGGCCAATGAGATACTGGCCAAAGCTCAAAATGACGACTCTATGGAAGAACTCGCTTCTGCTTCGACTGATATATCTTTTACCTCAGTTACCGTGGCCCGAAATGACCAAAGTGGTAAAGTAGCCAGAGGAATTCATGAGAGCATATTCTCATTGGATACAGGCAGTGCTAAAATAATGCCGGCCGCAGATGGTAATGGTTTTGTTGTTGTTAAACTTTTATCGCGCAAACTGTCCGATAATTCTATGTTGCCTGCGCAATCTACCCAGTTGAAAACTCTGTTAGCACAGGAGTATCAACAGCGTTTTCTGGCAAATTACTGGCGTTACCTTGAAGTTAATCTTCCAGTTACAATTAATCAACGCGCCCTTAATAGTGTTCATGAGCAGTTAGCATCACGGGAACAATAATGTCTGATTCTCCTACTTTTGAGACTTTCAAGACAATCTATGAAAATAATAAACCTCAGGTAGTTTGGACGACGCTCGTTGCGGATCTGGAAACATCCATTTCTGCTTTTATGAAGCTACGCGCTGATAATGAGGATTATAGCTGTCTTCTGGAATCCGTAGAGGGCGGCGCGATCCGTGGGCGCTATACTTTCATCGGCCTGAAGCCGGATATAATATGGCGCTGTACGGGCGATCAGCCGGAAATCAACAGGTATGCATTAACCCGCGCTACAGATGATAGTGCCTATCAGGCGCTACCTGATGGTTCATTGGACAGCCTGAGGGCGTTATTGCAGGAATCTCTTATTGACCTGCCCGAAGGGATGCCACCCTCTGCAGCGGGGCTGATTGGTTACATGGGCTATGATACCGTACGCCTTATGGAAAGGCTTGACGAGGCAAAACCGGATACATTGAGGATTCCCGATGGCATGTTTCTGCGCCCAACCATAATGGTGGTTTTTGATTCGGTGATGGACCTGCTGACCATCGTCACCCCGATCAGACCTACGTCGGACATTACGGCAAAAGTCGCCTTCGTTCGGGCGGAATCAAGACTGGCGGAAATAGAGCATGCTTTGTCCCGGCCTCTAAGCGGATCAACCAAGATGTCTGATGACCTCCTTGATCTCGCACCCCCCGTCTCGAATACACCAAAAGAGCAATATCTGGCGATGACAAAGCAGGCCAAGGAATATATCAAGGCCGGTGATATTTTTCAGGTCGTGCTGTCTCAGCGTTTCACAACGGAGTTTCCCTTGCCACCTTTTTCCCTATATCGGGCGCTAAGACGGACAAACCCATCACCCTTTCTTTATTACCTGAAATTTGGTGATTTTTCTGTGATTGGCTCCAGCCCAGAAATTCTGGTTCGGTTACGTGACGGTGAAATTACCGTGCGACCCATCGCAGGAACTCGTCCACGGGGAAAAACACCCACAGAAGATCAGGAGCTTGCTCAGGACCTGTTAAGCGACCCCAAAGAACTTGCAGAGCATTTGATGCTGCTTGACCTTGGCCGTAATGATGTGGGACAGGTAGCCAAAACCGGCACCGTGGCCCTGACCCAGAAAATGGCCATCGAGTTTTATTCTCATGTCATGCATATTGTCTCGGAAGTGCGCGGAGAGATTGACCCGAAATATGATGCCTTACAGGCTTTCGCCGCCGGTTTTCCAGCCGGAACCGTCAGCGGCGCTCCAAAAGTCCGCGCTATGGAAATCATTGACGAAATGGAAGTGGATAAACGAGGTATCTATGCAGGCGCGGTGGGTTATTTCTCAGCAGATGGCAGCATGGACACCTGTATTGTTCTTAGGACGGCCATCGTCAAAGATGGTTTGATGCACGTACAGGCAGGTGCCGGCATTGTCGCCGATAGCGATCCAGAATCAGAATATGCTGAATGTCAGGCCAAGGCCCGCGCCCTGTTCCGCGCGGCAGAAGAAGCCATAAGCTTCGCCGGGCAACCTAAAATTCAATAAATCAACGCGAAGAAGTGGCTTGCCCACCTTTGACACCACGATGGGCAAAAAGTATTTTCTCATATTTTCTTTTGATAAGATGAGACAGCGGGACAACGACTATGCCTTTTTGTTTTAAAGTCGGCAACCAGATTGACAACGCCTCTATGGTCTGGCTGTAAGGATGACCTATTGCGATAGCATTTCCCCGTATTCTGGCCTTATTTTCCAGTTTCTTTAATTGCCCTAAAATATAACCCACATCCTGCTCATTATCCAAAAATACGTCTCTTGTCGCATTGGGGATATTTCTGTCCGCCGCCATCTTGGCAAAAAGAGAACCGCGTGATGTGAGGGAATCCAAAACCAGCAATCCTTTTTTCTGAACCTCATTCAGGATGAGGCTTAGGCCCCTTGGATCTTCGGTAAAGGCACTGCCCATATGATTATTTATGCCCACATAGCCTTCAAACTGGGATAAATTAAAATAAAGGTCTTCCAAAAGTTTGCGATCAGAAACGCCCGTTAGCATGGCATGGGGGCCGGGATCCTTACTGCTCTTGGGTTCCATGGGAAGATGTACCATCAATTCGTGGCCATTTTCTCTGGCATGGTTTGTTACATTATGCAGGTCGGGCGCATAAGGTAGGAATGACAGGGTAAGTGGAGCTTTCATTTCAATGATATCAAACGTGTTACGCCGCAACATACCCAAATCATCAATAACGATAGAAATCTGTATTTTATCATTAACGGATGCCGCGACATTCACTGCATTAGTCTTCCACGCATCCTCAATGTTTATTTCCATGCTTTCAGAAGAAATTTTAGTCTCAGCAATAACGACTTCTATTATTTTGTGATCTTCTTCATAAGCAAGAGCCGTTGGGGATTCATCAACTTTACTGTTATGAAAAATCCATATTGAGGCAAAGGCCACACCAATGAGAAAAAGGTACACCAAAGATAAAACTTCTTTTTTATGACCCCTTAGGAAAAAATTTCCTGCCCATTTCATATTTTTTATATTCCAATCAAGATGTGGATATTGTTATATAGTTCATATAATGTATCCAAAAAACATTAACAATAATTTTATAAATACCACAGAGATCTCAAAATTAGTATGACAGACCTTTTTGACACCACCGCCACCACCACAGATTATTCTGCAAAAGACATTGAAGTACTCGAAGGGCTGGAGCCTGTGCGCCTTCGCCCCGGTATGTATGTGGGGGGGACAGACGAACGTGCTCTACATCATCTTGTCTCAGAAGTTCTGGATAATTCCATGGATGAGGCGGTCGCAGGACACGCCAGTAGAATCGAAATTCAAATGCATGGCGATGGTTCGGTGAGTGTCACAGATAATGGCCGTGGTATTCCCGTTGATCCCCATCCAAAATTCAAGGATAAATCCGCACTGGAAATTATTTTTACCACCCTTCATTCCGGTAAGTTTGATGGTAAAGGGTATAAGGTTTCTGGTGGTTTGCACGG
>JAGLJX010000069.1 GCA_023142175.1 Emcibacter sp. | reverse complement strand
ACTCATCCCTTGTGGAGGAAAGCACGGCTGCGGCGCGGGTTCTGGAACGTCAGGCCGCCGAAATGCAGCGTTTAATGTCCTTCTTCAAGGTCGAGCAGGCCGCCGGGCAACTGGCAGGATCCCCCGTCCTTGTCCAGCAGGAACAGGTGAAGCGTATGGCCCCCCCTGCCGCCGCGCCTGTTGAGACGCCTAACTTGAAAAAGAAAGCAGCTGTAGGTGGAGCGCCCAAGCATGATTCAGAATGGGCCGAGTTTTAGGAGCAACGCCCATGCCAGAGGTCGCTGAAAGAATACGGGAATTTGAATGGCGGGATCAGGATTTCAAATTCCTGTCTAACCTGCTTCATGAGAAAACCGGTATTGTTCTTAATAAAAAAAAGAAAGAGATGATGTATGGCCGTCTGGTTCGCAGACTACGGGCCTTGAGCATAAGCAGCTTTGCCGATTATTGCGAATATTTGCGAGGCCCGTACGGGGACAAAGAGCTTAGCTTCACTCTTAATGCGATCACGACCAACACCACCGACTTCTTTCGGGAATTACATCATTTCGAATATTTTCGGGACGAGATATTGCCGCAAGTGAGCAAACAGGTGGGCCTTAATACAGGTCATCATTTTCGGGTATGGTCCGCAGGATGCTCATCTGGACAGGAACCCTACACCATCGCCATGGTGATGTGTAGAACCCTTGGCCCCGCCGCACGAAACTGCAAAATTCTTGCTACGGATCTGGACAGCAATATGCTGGCGACGGGTAAATTTGGTCAATATGATGGCGGGAAATGCCGCGAGACCATCCCGCGAAAATACCTCGCCTCCTATACCAAAAAAATCAAAGGCTCCGATGGTGATCTTGTGATGATGAAGGATGAAGTTAAAAAGCTCATCACCTACAAGCAGCTGAATCTATTGCATGACTGGCCCATGAAGGGAAAATTTGATGTTATTTTCTGTCGCAACGTGATGATTTATTTTGATAAGGAAACTCAGGACAATCTGGTACGGCGCTATGCCACGTACCTGAAGAAAGACGGGATTTTATTCATCGGACATTCCGAAAGCCTGCTCAGTGTATCAGACGTCTATAAATGCGAAGGAAAAACAACATACAGGGTATTGTCATGACACCAGCCTCCTACAAAACCAGAGAAAAAGACCAACCGAAATTTATTGATCGGCGGCGGCGGGATGTGGTTGCGGATATTCCGGCAGGTACCAATTATTATGATCATAATTTCGATACCATGGTTCACAAAATCAACGAAGGCGGATTCTGTGTGCTGAGCCGCTCGAAGCATGTGATCATAACAACTCTCGGCTCATGCATTTCTGTCTGTATGTATGATCCGGTGGTCAAGGTGGGAGGCATGAACCATTTCCTTCTGCCCGAAGAACACAATATCGACCGTAAAGACAACTTCAGTCTGAGATACGGCAATAACGCCATGGAAATGCTGCTCAATGAAATTTTAAAACGCGGGGGACAGAAATCACGACTGACGGTCAAGGCCTTTGGCGCGGGAAACGTCCTGTCGATAAACGCTAATATCGGAGAAAAAAACCAGGATTTTTTAAAATATTATATTAGGGATGAGGGCATGAAACTGGAAACCTGTGATCTTGGTGGTGATTTTCCCCGCAGGGTTGCTTTTTTCCCCGCCACAGGCAAAGCATTTGTCAAGCTGCTGCGCCGGGCCGGAGATCGGAAAATAGGCGATCAGGAAGAGAAATACCGTAAACAAATCGAGAAACAGCATGTATCTGGCGATATTGAATTATTTTAAGAGGGAATGATAATGATGAAAAAAATAAAATTATTGATTATTGACGATTCTTACCTGATCAGGACCATGATCAGATCCATCATATCCACAGACCCCTCCATCGATGTGATCGGTGAAGCCGCAGACCCGTTTGAGGCCCGCGACAAGATCAAGCAATTAAACCCGGATGTGGTGACGCTGGACGTGGAAATGCCCAAGATGGATGGCCTGTCCTTTCTGGAGAAAATCATGTCGCTCAGGCCCATGCCCGTGGTTATGGTATCCACCCTGACCCAAAAGGGGGCGGATATTACCCTTCGGGCGCTGGAACTTGGCGCGGTTGATTATGTGGCAAAACCACTGGATCAGGATTTAACCGTTGTCGGCCATGAATTGATTCAGAAAATCAAGATCGCCAGCACCGCCCGCATCAGACAAAGCGGCAGACAAAAGCCATCCGACCGGGCCCATAAACCTATGGTCAGTCCGGAGTTTTACAGCAGAAAACTAATTGCCATAGGCTCATCAACGGGCGGCGTGGAGTCCTTATATGAAATCATTCTCAGGTTGCCTGACAATTGTCCCCCCGTGATCATCGCCCAGCATATCTCAAAAGGGTTTTCCGAGCGTTTTGCCATTCGGGTTAACAAAACCTGTAGCATCAATGTGAAGGAAGCCGTTCATGGCGAGAAACTTCTGGCAGGAACGGTTTATATTGGTCAGGGTGGCAAGCATATTACGGTGAAAAGATCAGGCTATAGCCTGATCTGCCATGTGGCGGAGGATACAGAGGGTGAAAGTTATCGCCCGTCTGTGGACCGGCTTTTCTGTTCCGTAGCCGATGTGATAGGGCCTGAGGCGGTTGGTGTTATCCTAACCGGTATGGGTAAAGATGGCTCCCTTGGACTTTTAAATATGCGCAACTCCGGCGCGGCAACACTGGGGCAGGACGAAGCAAGCTCCATCGTTTATGGTATGCCAAAAGCCGCCATGATGGCGGGCGCCGTAGAGCGGCAGGTGGCCCTGTCTCAGATGGCACGGGAGATAATCCAGTCCTGTGCCAGCAAAGCTACAATCAGGAAAGCAGCAGCGGTATGATCGGTATTCCCACCCCCAAGGCCAAGATAGATTATACGGCCCATATGCCCGTAGAAGATCTACGGGAAATCAGGCAATTTACTCTGGTTAATATAGCGCAGGAAATCCTCCAGATTTCTGATCTTGTGGAAAATAGCATTGTTAATCTGTCCGATGAATTCATGGAACTGGTGAAATATTCCAGAGAACAGGTCAACGACATGACCATGGCGTGTGACCTGTTGCAAGAAGAAAAAACGGATGATGTTGGGTCGGTCAAAGAAAAGGTTCATAAAATGCTGCGGGAAAGTGCGGAGGTATCCGCCAACTCCCATGAGAATGTAAACCGAATGATATATACTATGCAGTTTCAGGACCGCGCCCGTCAACTTATGCACGCCATATCCGTCGCGCTCAATATATTGGTGAATTTATCTGAATCCCTTGAGAATGACCAAACCCCCGGAAATATAAAGAACAAAGTAACCATTTCAGAAAATAATAAGAATATTCTAAACAACCTAATTCAGGAAGCGGCTTACCGGGAACTAGATCAGGATTACATCCTGCGAATGTTCATGGGGGGGGCTGGTAACGACAGTGAAACAAGCCATAAAAGTGAAGATGATTTTACCGACATTGAATTTTTTTAGCGTGAGGACTTTTGATGGAATATCTAATTGACATAAAAGAAGATTTATTTGAGGCGACATTGAGTGAAAAAATTACATTTTCCGATCTGTACCGCTTTAAGAAAATGGTGAAGCACATGGTCGCAAGCAGTTCAACATGCAATATCTTCAATCTGTCTGAAGTGGAATTCATTGATTCTGCGGGACTGGGGATGTTATTGCTGGCACGGGATGAAACCCTGAAAACATCATCAAATTTGATCTTAAAAGCACCCAAAGGACAGGTTTTGCGTATGTTTAATGTGGCGCGCTTTGATCAGATGTTCAATATCGTAAATGATTAAATTAAGCCATGGAACTTTCATCTATCTATAAAAACCTATCTATTTCCAAACCGAAAAATTCCGAATTCGGCAGCATTTCAGAAAATATTTTTGAAAGCATAATCCTTATTGTTGATGATGATCAACTTCATTGCCATATGATATCTATTATTTTAAAGCAGTATGGCTTTAATGATCTGCATTTTGCCAATGATGGCCATGAAGCACTGCAAAAGGCCTGTGACCTGAAACCAGATTTAATCATTCTTGACATCCTGATGCCAAATATTGATGGAATGGAGATTTGCCGTCAGTTACGGGAAATGTCGCAATTCAGAAACACTCCCATCATCGCCCACACCATCCAGCATGAGCCGGAGGAACGGGCCGAGATTTATGATGCCGGTGTCACCGATATTTTCTCAAAACCTGTATCTGAAAGAGAAGTCCAGAACCGCGTCTATATGCATTTGGAATATGCCCGGATGGTGGAAGGGTTAAAGCAAAATTATCTGCGATTGACCCGTGATCTGGAAATTGCCCGCACCATGCAGGATGCCCTTATGCCAGAATTATCTCAACTGGCTAATATTCAGAAAAGCCACAAAATAAACATTGAGTCCAGATATGAATCTTCCAATGAACTGGGAGGTGATTTCTGGGGTGTCGACATTGTCGACGCGGACCGTATCTTTATTTATATTGTTGATTTTTCTGGCCATGGTATCTCGGCTTCCATAAATACTTTCCGTATCCATTCCCTGATCTCAAATTATAAAAACCCCGCTGGTAAGAATACCACGCCCGCAGAATATCTGGAAAAACTAAACCGGGACTTGTTCAAATTACTGCCCACCGAGCAATATGCCACCATGCTGTGCGGCTTCGTTGATATTAAACGAGACAGTTTTACCTACGCGGCTGCGGCCTCGACCGCCCCTTTGAAATTAACGCTGGGAACACGCGAACTGACTTGTCTGGACCCGTCTGGTTTTCCCCTTGGCATGATAGAAGATGCCACCTATGAAAATCGTGAAGTTTCTTTTGAAAAAGACGAGTTGCTTTTCCTTTATAGCGATGTACTTACCGAAAGCCAGATCCAGAAAGGCCGAATGATCGGTCATGAGTATTTCCAGAAAATATGTCAGGAGACAAGCGTCAATGTCAGCCCGGATCAGACCTTCCTGAACCGGCTTCTTAAAAGTTTTAATATGCTGGTAATCCGCCCGCTCAGGGATGACCTGACGGCGGTAACATTGAAGAGGCTCTAAATTTCAAATTTTGTCGACAAAACAATAGAGGAGGTTGTTTTTTTGATCCCTTCCATCCGGCCTATTTCATCCAGCGTCCTGTCTATTTCCTCTGTTGTTTCTGCTGTAACCAGAACAATCATGTCATAAATACCGCTAACGGCATATACAGCCTTGATTAGCGGTATTTTTTTTAAATTCTGCAATATCTGATCGGAAAATTTAGGATTCAACAGCATCAGCACATGGGCCGTGATCTGGTGTTTGTTATAATTCTCATCAAAACGGATAGTATAGCCCGCAATAACACCCCGATCTTCAAGGCGGGATATGCGGTCCTGAACCGTGGAACGGGACAGGCCCAGCATCCGTGCCAGTGCCGTAGTGCTTTCCCGGCCATTGTTTTTCAGCAGGTTTATTAATTTTTGATCCGTCGCATCCATGACCTTAAAATGCCGAATAAACCGTTAAATTGCAAGAAAATATACCGAAGAAAATTACCATTCATTTCTTCCGGCATATTATGCTATTGCAGATATTCTTGCCTTCATCAAAAACAATATTGCAGAACCAATGGCGGTGCCAAAAGAAATATATCTGATTGCGGCACTACCGCTGACGGCTGTCGGCAAAACTTTCAACCCGCTTTTAAAACAGGATACGATGAAACGCGCGTTTCAGGATGCCTTTGCAGATTTTAATATGACCCTGAAAATTTCTGTGGAACCTGATAAAACATATGGTACTGTCACCACCATAGAAGTTGATTCAGACCCGTCAGAAGAAATCATGGGAGATGTCCGGCAGGCTCTGAATCAATATGCGTTTCACATAATAATAAAGAATAAAAACGAGGGATTTTAGATATGCAAGCCGAAAAACATGAAAATTGGTCATCTGGATTTACCTTTCTTCTGGCCGCCGTTGGCAGCGCCGTGGGACTTGGTAATATATGGCGCTTTCCTTACGTTGTTGCCGAAAATGGCGGCGGGGCATTTGTGCTGATATATCTGGCAATTGTCATCGTATTTGGTATTCCGCTGTTAATGTCTGAACTTATGATCGGGCGCAGCACCCAAAAGCCGCCCCTAAGCGCCATTCAGACTTTTGGCCGCGGCTCTATGGCTCAAAAATTATGGAACGCTCTTGGCTGGTCATACTTGCTGGTGCCGCTTGGAATTTTAACTTTCTACTCTGTGGTTGCCGGATGGACCATTGATTATGCCATTGGCATGGGCATCGGATCTTTCAATGATTTGAAAGAGGGCGATTCCGCAAGAATTTTTCAGGAATTACAGGACAGCCCGGCTAAACTGATCTTCTGGATGACATTGTCTGTTGGCATCACGGTCGGCATCGTGGCCCGTGGGTTAAAATCAGGGTTGGAAACCACGGTAAGAATCCTGATGCCGGCCTTGTTTACCATTCTAGTGGTACTGGTGCTTTATGCCTCAATCACCGGTGATTTTGCTAAAAGTTTCGACTTTATGTTCACCCCGGATTTTTCCAAGATTACGCCGGAACTGGTGCTGATGGCGGCGGGGCAGGCATTTTTCTCCCTGTCTCTGGGTAGTGGCGCGATCATGGTTTATGGCTCTTATCTGACCCGCGATATTTCCATCCCAAAAATGGCGGTGGGTGTCGCCTTTGCCGATACATTTGTCGCATTGCTCGCGGGATTTGCCATCTTTCCCATCGTGTTTGCTTTCGGTATTGACCATGCTTCGGGGCCGGGGCTAGTGTTTGTCACCCTGCCGATAGTCTTTAATGACATGGGTGGTATTGGGCAGATATTTGGTCTGCTGTTCTTCCTGCTGCTGGCTTTTGCCGCGGTCACATCCACTATCTCCCTTCTGGAGCCTATGGTGGCCCAATTATCGCAAGAGGGAACCCTCAAGCGCAGTCGTGCCGCCATTTATACTGGCGCGGCATTCTGGTTTGTCGGTGTTTTTGTCGCCCTGTCCAACAATATCCTAAAGGATGTTCACCCGCTTGACTTTCTGCCCATTTTCGCAGGCATGAATATTGAAGGCGTGATAAATTACCTCGCCGCCAATGTCTTTATGCTGCTCAATGGTTTGCTGGTATCAGTCTTTGTTGGCTGGTCTATCAAACGGTCTGTGACATTGGAGGAAATGGGACTGGGCGATTCAATCCTGTTTAAAATCTGGTTCCTGCTGGTGCGCTTTGTGGTTCCGCTAGGCGTCGGGTTTATTTTCTATGACGTCGTATTGTAGGAAATAGTCAATCATATCTTTCAGGGTGGGGCGCAGGTAATCGGCCAGATCCTCCCTGAATAAAAAGGCGGGGGCGCCGTCCATATAGGTTGCCTGCGATATTTCCATCTGAATAGCATGGATATTTTGCGCAGGGTCGCCGTAGTGACGGGTGATGTACCCGCCCTTGAACCGTCCGTTCAGCACGGCGCTATAGGGCGAGGCTTCCGCAATAGATAATAGTTCCTCCGCCAAGGCAGGGCTGCAACTTGTCCCATCGCCGTTCCCTAGATTTAGATCCGGCAGCTGGCCCTCAAAGAAGCGCGGTACATGACTGCGTATGGAATGAGCCTCCCATAACATGGCATAGCCGTATTGTTTTTTTACCCAGTCCAGACTGCTGCGTAACTTGTCATGATACGGCTGCCAATAGATTTGTTTCCGGTGCAGAATTTCCTTTTCGCTCGGCTCACACCCCGTCTTGTAAAGTGGTTTATTGTCAAAACTTGTTACTGGGCAAAGCTCAGTTTCGCTTTTTCCCGGATATAGTATACCGCCACCCGCATCCCGGTTCAGGTCAATGACCGTACGATTGTAATTGGCCATCAGAACGGAAATGCCCCTGTCTTCAAGAAAATCATATAACCAGTCCAGATGCCAGTCCGTATCAGTAAGCTGGCCTGATTCTGTCGTCAGACGCCCCGCGATAGATTCCGGAATTTGCGTTCCCACATGGGGCATACTAACCAGAAGCGGGCCATCTCTCTGTATGAAATGAAACAAAAATTCTGTCACAACCGCTTTTTCCCTGACGGTAATATGTCTAGTATAGGGCCAGAAAAAGCACCCTCTTTTACAAATATAGTGATGGCCTCAATATCAGGAGCGAAATACCTATCCTGATTATAATAGGCGGCCTTGGTGCGTATTTTAACACACATTTGCTGTAAAATCCTCGATGTTTTTTCAGGTGACCGAAAGTCTATGCCCTGTGCTGCCGCCAGCAATTCTATAGCGACCACATTGGCGCTGTTAAAGGCCATATCGCCCAGACGCCGCGCACCGAAAGTTGCCATGCTCACATGGTCTTCCTGATTGGCGCTGGTGGGAATACTGTCCACACTTGCGGGATGGGCAAAGCTTTTATTTTCCGATACCAGAGCCGCCGCCGTGACCTGTGCGATCATAAAGCCCGAATTAATGCCGCTGTCCCGAACCAAAAAGGCCGGAAGATTACTCATTTTCGGATCGATCAGAAAGGCAAGCCGCCGTTCTGAGATGGCGGCAATTTCACAGATGGCTAATGCCAGCGTATCGGCGGCAAAAGCCACTGGCTCGGCGTGAAAATTACCGCCGGAAATAACATCGCCATTCTCAAAAATCAACGGGTTGTCGGTTGTGGCGTTGGCTTCAATATGAAGGGTGCGGGCGGCATTATTGATAATATCAAGACAAGCGCCCATGACCTGTGGCTGACAACGCAGGGAATAGGGATCCTGCACCTTTCCGCAATCAATATGCGAGCGCATAATGCCGCTGCCTTTCAGCAGATCAAGATATTTCGGTGCCACCGCCATCTGTCCCGGCTGACGGCGGGCGGCATGAATACGGGCATCAAAAGGGGCAACACTTCCCATGAGCGCATCAATACTCATCGCCCCGGCCACCACCGCAGCGGCAAAAATATCTTCCGCCTGAAACAGGCC
>JAGLJX010000068.1 GCA_023142175.1 Emcibacter sp. | reverse complement strand
GCACGCGCCGAGGCATTGATCGCAGCCGGGGTTGATATGCTGGTGGTGGATACGGCCCATGGTCATTCACGTGGCGTTTTACTGGCTATTGAGAAAATCAAAAAAGAATACGGTAATATACAGGTCGTGGGCGGCAATGTAGCGACCACATCTGGCACACAAGCCTTGATTGATGCCGGGGCGGATGCGGTTAAAATCGGTATTGGGCCGGGGTCAATATGCACTACGCGGATAATCGCAGGCGTTGGTGTCCCGCAACTTACAGCGATTATGGATAGTGTCGAGGCAGCCCAGAAGCAAAATATTCCGATCATTGCTGATGGTGGCTTGAAAACATCCGGCGATATTGCCAAGGCCATAGCGGGCGGGGCAAGCGCGGTTATGATTGGCTCTTTGTTGGCGGGTACGACTGAATCCCCCGGTGAAGTATTCCTGTATAAGGGGCGCTCTTATAAAGCTTACCGTGGCATGGGGTCGCTTGGGGCCATGGCGCGTGGCTCTGCTGACCGTTATTTTCAGGAAGAGATTGTTGATAATCTGAAGCTTGTACCCGAAGGAATTGAGGGGCAAGTACCGTTTAAAGGCGAGGTGGCAAATATGATTCATCAGCTGGTCGGCGGTGTTCGGGCAAGCATGGGCTATACTGGTAGCGCTACTATTGCCGATTTTCATAAGCGGGCCGATTTTGTCAAGATTTCAGCCGCTGGCCTTAGAGAAAGTCACGTTCATGATGTGGCGATCACCCGTGAATCTCCCAATTACCCCTCATCTTAAAGAGTATAATTATGATTGAACCAGCCCGCGCTCAGGCGGCTATTGAAATATTGGATCAAGTGGCTTCGAGCCTGTCCAATGACGGCCCTTCCGCTGATGTCTTGATTAGGAAATATTTCCGAACACGCCGCTATGCGGGGTCAAAGGATAGGCGGTCTGTGACGGGCATGGTCTATCAGGTTATTCGCGATTGGGGTTTCCTAAGCGATGCGGCGGCGGGTGATATTCGCAAGATGATGTTGCTCACTCTTGGCGACACTGATCTGTTCACAGGGAAGGAGCACGCACCGGCTGAGGCGAGCGATGAGGAAAAGCAGTTTTTATCAGAAACGCATGAGAAACAAGCACATCATCACCTGAATTATCCCCTATGGTTGAAAGACAGGTTGCAGGGGCGATTTGCGGATAATTTTGAGGATGAACTGGAAAGCCTGAACGGACGGGCGCCATTTGAGCTCAGGGTCAATCTGGGAAAAACCACCCTCGCCAAGGTAGAAGATTTGCTTAAGGCGGATGGCATTGACTTTAACAAGGGTAAATGGGCCGAAACAGCATTAATATTAGCCGATAACCCGCGCATAGATTCATGGGAAATTTATAAAAGCGGACAGGTGGAAATACAGGATGAAGCCGCCCAGCTCGCGGTTGAAATTTCTGACCTTAAACCGGGACAGCAGGTCATGGACCTTTGTGCCGGCGCAGGGGGCAAGACATTGGCAGCAGCGGCCTATATGGAGAATAAAGGTCAGATTTACGCCTTTGACAATAATTATAACCGCCTGAAGGATTTAAAACCCCGTGCCAAACGGGCCAATGTGCGGATTTTGCAGGGTCAGCATGTGGATACAGCGGGCGGCAAGCGACAGAATATACTATCAGAACACTTGGGTCGCATGGACCGGGTGATCCTTGATGTGCCGTGCAGTGGCAGCGGTGTCTGGCGGCGGAACCCGGAACTGAAGTGGCGGCTCGATGAGGAAGCGCTGCTTAAATATTGCCGAATTCAGAAAAATTTACTGTCCGAAGCTTGGGGCTTCGTCAAGCCGGGCGGGCGATTGGTTTATATGACCTGTTCGCTGTTTCATGATGAGAATGAAACACAGGTGACAGAATTTTTGGGCGAGCATGAGGATGTCAGGCTTGTGCCCTATACGGATCAATATAATAAAACAGAATTAAAGACTTTATCATCGTTGCCTGAGTGTCTGGCTCTTTCGCCCTCTAGTCACGGAACCGATGGGTTTTTTGTAGCCATATTGGAAAAAAAGCATGACAGATAAAATACTCATCATTGATTTTGGCTCACAGGTAACACAGCTTATCGCGCGGCGGGTGCGGGAAAGCGGTGTATATTCCGAAATTGTCCCTTTTAATAAGGCGGCGGAAATGATCGGGGATTTTAATCCGGCGGGTATTATTCTATCCGGTGGGCCAAGTTCGGTTACTGGCATAGAATCGCCCCGCGCACCGGAACAGATATTCACAATGGGCGTGCCTATTTTAGGTATCTGTTACGGTGAACAGACCATGTGCGAGCAACTTGGCGGCAAAGTGGGCGCATCTGAAGAAAAAGAATTTGGCCGGGCCTTTATCGACATCAAGGAAAACTGCGCCTTGTTTGAGGGCGTGTGGGAAGCGGGAACTAGCCATCAGGTCTGGATGAGCCATGGCGATAAGGTTATTACGTTGCCGGAAGGCTTTGTGGTAACTGCTACAAGCGGCAACGCCCCTTATGCGGCCATTGCCGATGAGGCCCGAAAATTCTATGCGGTACAATTTCATCCAGAGGTAGTTCACACGCCGGACGGGGCTAAAATTATTGCAAACTTTGTCCATAATGTTGTTGGCCTTGCGGGCGACTGGACTATGGCATCTTTCAAGGAAACCGCCATTGCAGCCATCCGTGAGCAGGTGGGAACTGGTCGGGTAATCTGTGGTTTGTCTGGTGGGGTGGATAGTTCCGTTGTGGCAGTGCTTCTCCATGAAGCGATCGGTGATCAACTGACCTGTGTTTATGTGGATCATGGCCTAATGCGGCTGAATGAGACAGAACAGGTGGTTGCCATGTTCCGCGATCATTATAATATAAACCTGATCCATAAGGATGTGGCTGACCTGTTTCTGGGCAAACTTGCGGGTGTTACGGACCCGGAGAAGAAACGCAAGATCATTGGCGGTTTGTTCATTGATGTATTTGAAGCGGAAGCCAAAGCCATCGGTGGTGCAGATTTTCTGGCGCAGGGCACACTTTATCCTGATGTGATAGAGAGCGTTTCTTTCATTGGTGGGCCGAGCGTGACCATCAAGTCACACCATAATGTGGGCGGACTGCCCGAACGCATGAATATGGACCTTGTGGAACCTCTGCGTGAGCTTTTCAAGGATGAGGTACGTGAACTGGGTAAAGAACTTGGTCTGCCTGAAGTTTTCATCCGGCGCCATCCGTTTCCGGGGCCGGGGCTTGCTATTCGTATCCCGGGTAATATCACGCCGGAGAAATGCGATATATTACGTAAGGCTGACGATATTTATCTTCAGGAAATCAAAAATGCCGGTCTTTATGATGTGATCTGGCAGGCTTTCGCCGTGCTTTTGCCTGTGCGTACCGTTGGCGTGATGGGTGACGCCAGAACCTATGACTATGTCTGTGCTCTTCGGGCGGTAACGTCTACAGATGGTATGACAGCGGATTATTATCATTTTGACCATGAATTTTTAAGCCAGGTATCAACCCGTATCATCAATGAGGTGCGGGGCATTAACCGTATCGTTTATGATATCACCTCAAAGCCACCCGGCACCATTGAATGGGAATGACCGGGGAATAAAAAGGCCCGCTTGCTCATATAAAAGTAGAAGGAAGGGCATATATTCCGGCACAAATAAGACCATATAAAACAAAAAATACTACGCCGAATATATTTATCTCACAGCGCAAATGTCCAACACCCTTATCAAACCCTATATATCTTTTCCCTATTTTCGCCGCAAGTCAGCAGTAATATATTATAAAGAGAATGTTGAAGTTGCCCATATGATGATGAATAGAAAATGTGGGAAGTTGGTTGATCTAGGTTGAATATAAACCTATAAATCACGGTAATGAATAGTTCTTTTTTATAAAGATCAGGAGTTTATTATGTATGCAGATAATCAGATACGTCGAAACACTGTTCGTGACATTACCAAGCTGAAGGACGTGCGTCCGGTGGTCTCGCTCACAGCCTATACAGCCCCTATGGCAGCACAGCTTGACCCTCATGTGGATTTTCTGCTGGTGGGCGACAGTCTTGCCATGGTGCTTTATGGTATGGAAAGCACTATCGGGGTGTCACTTGATACCATGATTGAACACACAAAAGCGGTGATGCGTGGCTCTCAAAAGGCTTTGGTGGTTCTTGATATGCCATTTGGGTCATTCGAAGAATCCAAGGAACAGGCTTTTCATAATGCTTCCCGCGTATTACGTGATACAGGATGTGCAGCAGTAAAGCTGGAAGGCGGCGCGGCCATGGCAGAAACTATCAAGTTTCTCGTGGATCGTAATATTCCGGTGATGGCTCATATTGGTCTGCGGCCCCAAGCGGTTCATGTGATGGGTGGTTATCGCACACAAGGCAGAAATCAGGAAGAGCGCACCCAAATGATTGAAGATGCCTATGCCGTTCAAAAGGCGGGCGCTTTTTCGGTTGTATTGGAAGGAGTTGCGGAGCCTCTTGCGGTAGAAATTACCGGAAAACTGGACATTATCACAATTGGTATCGGTGCCTCGGCCGAATGTGATGGGCAGATATTGGTGGCTGAAGATATGCTGGGATATTTCCCTTCCAATGCCAAATTCGTCAAGCGTTTCGCTGAAGTCGGTGAGACCATTGATTCCGCTGTGAAGCAATATGCCGATGAGGTAAAGACCAGAGACTTTCCGGCTAAAGAACATACCTATGGATTAAAGCTAAAATCCTGATTGCCTTATGGTCAAGCCCGCGCTATCTTGTCCCGCTAAAAGGATAATGACAATAACAGGAGCCTTGATTGTCTGAAGAATTTATTCGCGA
>JAGLJX010000067.1 GCA_023142175.1 Emcibacter sp. | reverse complement strand
CCCCAAGATTGAATGAAGGAGTGAGCATATGTTAAAAGTAAAAATCATTCCCGTGACGCAATTTCAGCAGAATTGCACCCTTGTCTGGTGTGATGAAACAATGAAGGGCGCGGTTATTGATGCGGGTGGCGATGTGGATGTTATACTGGCCGCGATCAAGGAGCAGGGCGTTGATGTGGAAAAAATCCTGATCACGCACGGTCATCTGGATCATGCGGGCGGGGCGGCGGAGCTGTCCGAAAAACTGGAAATTCCCATCGTTGGACCGCAAAAGGAAGATAAATTCTGGATAGACCAGATACCGGAAAACTGCCGCAATTACGGCCTACCAGAAGGACGTAGCTTCGACCCCGATCAATGGCTTGAAGGCGGCGATACGGTATCATTCGGCAATATCAGCATGGATGTTTATTTCTGCCCCGGTCATACGCCGGGCCATGTAATTTTCCATGAGAAAAATGTGGGCTATGCCTTTGTGGGCGATGTGCTGTTTCAGGGCTCCATAGGCCGCACCGACTTTCCGCGCGGCGATCTTGATACCCTGTTAAATTCCATCCGCACCCAGCTCTGGCCCTTGGGCGATGACACCAAATTCATCTCCGGCCATGGGGAAATCTCAACATTTGGAGCGGAGCGGGCGACTAATCCATTCGTGCGGGACGGGGCTTAGGTGTTGGCGGATTAGGGGGATATAATTTTGGAAGAAATAAGAATTTGTGCGTTCTTTGATGTCTTGGGAACAAGAGAGGTAATGCTCGGTACTGATGAAGTTCGGCGTAATGCTTTGATTGAACTTATTAGAAAACTTGCTAAGCGAGCATGTGATTATAGTGCTAATATTCAAAATCTAGGAATTGGAGTTGCCATGACTCCAACCGCACAATCCACAACGTTTTCTGATAATATGGCTGTATCGTTTCCTTTAGTGCCAAATGAAATTCAAGGTGCAATAGGTAATAAATCCCACACATATAGTGTTGAAGCCGCTGCTTTCTTTAATCATTTACTCGCTCAAATAATAATTACAGTGTGGGATGGATTAAAACTTGGTTTGCTTATTCGTGGGGGAATTACAATAGGCAGACTTATCCATGACAAGGATGTAATAGTCGGAGAAGCGTTGGTAACTGCTGTTGAATTGGAGAAAAGTACTAAATTTCCACGGATTGAAATTGCAGATGAAATTATTGATCTATTGGATAACAGAGGGCAGCCTATTGTAGACGATTATATTAAAAAAGAATGTTTAGAACAGGTTGATGGCAAATGGTATGTAAAATCATTAGCACTCCATATAGGCTACTGGAGAGATCATAATTGGTACAGGAAGCAGCAAGGCAAAGAACCTGAAGAAATTCCTGTAGCATTGGTTGAAATTAGAAGAATTTTAGATAACGAATATAAATGGGTATCTAATAATGGAACTGATAGTGTTTGTGAAAAATGGGAATGGTTTATGAATAAGTTTGAAGATTCTTTCCAGTCTGGTAATTGGCATTTAATTTCTGGGGCAAGAGAAGCTGCTTGCCCAAATATTAAGAATGATGATTAGTGAAGTTAATAGTTCTAAGTTACTGATCTGAAAATTGAACCTCTCTATCTTCCTGATTTCTCATAAGCAATATCCGGCAAACTGCTTTTGGTCAGGGTGACAAAT
>JAGLJX010000066.1 GCA_023142175.1 Emcibacter sp. | reverse complement strand
GAGGTTAGGGCGATCACCCGCAGCGGGCTGCCAGACCCATGGACGATTTTCAATGGTGCGGTCACTATGATTGCACCCTTTGGCGGCAATTGATCCAGATTTGTCAGCGATGCCAGTCCGAATTTATTATTGCCATGCATCAACTGGTGAGCGGGAAAAGCCGGCTCAAAAGCGAATGCCTGGCCCGCATCCGTACCCACCGTCTCTACACCAAAGCCCAGAATATCCCTTTCCGTTGCGAGGAACTCCATACATTCCACCGATGGACCGGGAGTATGAGGGCCGTCTTCGGCGTAATTCAGAAAATCTTCCACTGTCCGCTTGCCCCAGTCGGTCCGCATCAAAACCCACGTGCCCGCCTCAATCCGGCCATGCTCCCCTTCCCATTCTTTTAATTTATCAGAGGTCAGAAGATAATCAGGGTCTTCCGCAGACTCCGCGCTCACATCAATAACATTAGCGGGAGCTATCAGTTTTTCCGGTGGGATTGTGTCCGTGCAGCCGTCCGCATAGTCCTGTCCCGTCACCCAATGGCCCGGTGCATCAAAATGTGTGCCCGTATGCTCCCCACAGGAAAAACTGTTCCAATACCAGGCCGGACCCTTGTCGTCAAAATGGGATATCTGTTCCAGCTTG
Organism: Emcibacter sp.; assembly: GCA_023142175.1. Next base: position 5,172 of record JAGLJX010000066.1, on the reverse strand, counting down.
AATGCCGGAGAGGCGGCAAACTCTGGCGGTAAGCCAATAACCGGTGTTTTTTCACTTAAAGGAACCGTGAGATCCACAACCCGAATGCTGCCATTAGCCATACCACTTACCAGCTGCGTCAATGTTTCATCTGTCATATTCTGAAGCCTTATTTTTAACTGTATATTACTTATAAAAATGGACTATAAAACATTTCTCGGGTTTTTACTAAGAAAAAATCCTTATGTTTTTTTGATTATAGAATTTGTCTACTCAAACATTAATTGCGGCTTTAGGTGATGTTTTTGCTGTCTGGTTAAATATTTGCTGGAAAAAGTTGTCTGGTGGGGGTATTTTTGATTGTCTTTGAGTCGCACCTCAAATATAGCGTTTAACAAAGGGATGCATCTTAAAGAGATGTATGTAAAAAAATGAATCCTGTCGAGTATGTTGGCCAGGAAAAAAGAATTACTTTCCAATTATATAATTGTTGGTTTGGGTTAGACAGCGACTACGACATCCCACCCTTAAAATCATTATCGCCTGAGCATATCGTAGATTATAAAGATAATCTGGTTTTGATCGACCTGCGCGACCCCGATAATGAGCCAACTTTACAAGTTATTGGACAACTTTTAAATAAAGATATTGATCAAGATCTGAATCTGAAAAGTATCAATGAAATTCCCCGCCGTTCCCTGCTCAGCCGTGTTACCGATCATTATATGGAAGTTCTGGGTAACAAAAGTCCAATTTCCTTTGATGCGGAATTTAATAACAAGCACGGCGAAAAAATTCTCTACCGGTGTGTGCTCCTGCCGTTCAGCGATGACGGTGAATATATCAATTTCATTCTGGGTGCTATTCGCTGGATATCGGAAGAAGAATTGCTGGCCTCCAAGAATGCCGCCGCGCAAAAAAAACCTGCTGAAGGAGTAGCCTCGCCTCAAGAAGATGAGGCAAGCGAGGCTGATCTTAAATCTTGCCTTAAAAAATGCCGTAAACTGGTCAAAGGGCAAAATCCACCGGATAACCGATCACGAAAATCGCTTTATGAGGCATTAGGCGCTATCCTTGATTTTCACGTTTTATGTTTATCCAGCCCCCTTGGTGCCAAAAAGCTCTTAGAGGCCGAAGACTTAAAAACACAGGCCCGCGCGCCCTTTACTCCCACCTTAAAGTTATGTTTTGGCAAAGATTATGACAAGACAAGGCTGACCGAATATGCCGCAGCATTGTCCTTTGCCCAAAAAAGCGGTGAAGATGGTAAAGGCTTACCGAGTTTTCTGGATAATTATCCGGGAGGCATCAAGGGTTGTGTACAGGCGGCGCGGGAGAACCACAATATAGCTTCTGATAAGACGATAAAAACCCAAGAGAAAGACATCCTAAAAACAATAGAAACCATGGATTCTCTGGCCAGCTTCGACATGAGCGATGATGGCGATGATTGTGAAAAGATATGCCTGCTCCTTGGCCGCCGCGACGGAACAAAGATGGATGTAATTAAAATATTAAAAGAAGACAAAAAGACCTTGGGCAAGATTCTCAAAGCAATTGCCGATGATCTCTGAAATAACAATTAACCGGTTTATTCTGACACATATAATGTGATTAAAAGGACAATGATGTGACAAGCTTGACACAAAAAAAATTAAGAATTGGTGCCATTGCTGATTTTGCTTCCGACCGACTAAAATCAACACAAATTTCTGAATTCACCGGATTTATTCGGGAAATGTATAAATATGCCTCACCCGAAGAATTGGCAAACCGCCCCATAGACGAGCTTTATGCCGCCGCGCTTTCTTTATGGAAGTATAGCGAAAAGCGGGAAAATGGCTGTTGTAAAATCCGGGTCTTTAATCCCACATTGGAAGAGCATGGCTGGCCTGCTGCTCATACCGTCATCCAAATCATTATAGATGATATGCCCTTTTTGCTGGACAGCATAACCTCAAACCTGCTGGAAGATGGCAATGATCTGCATATGCTGGTTCACCCGATCATAACACGTATGCGCGATAAAGATGGCCGGATAACCACGGACAAAAGTGGCATAAAAATTACCGAATCCATCATCCATATCGAAATTACCGCCATGACGGATCAGGCGCAGATTGCAAGCCTTACGGCCAAACTGAATAACATATTGAGCTTCATCAGCGCCGCTATTGATGATTGGAAAATCATGCTCGGCAAGATGGATGATGTGGGCAAAAACCTGATCACAGTCCCTAAATCAGCCGCCGACCCCAAGCAAATAAAGGAGGCAACAAGATTCCTCACATGGCTCAAGGGTGACAATTTCACCGTTCTTGGCTACCGGGAATATTTCCATGGCCACGGAGGCAGCGAGAAAACACAGGGAGACGGATACGGAATCCTGCGCGACCCCGGTGTTTATATCCTGAAAGGCCCAGATGGATTGGTTCCCACCTCCCCCGAAATAGAATATTTCATGGAACAGCCACAAGTAATGCTGATCACCAAGGCCAATGTGAAATCTCTGGTTCATCGCGTGGTTCATATGGATTATATCGGCTTTAAAAAATACGATAAAAAAGGTGCCGTGATCAGCGAAATTCGTTTCGTCGGCCTCTTTACCGCTCAATCCTATAATCAGCGGGCCGAAACCGTACCCTTCCTTGACCGCAAGGTTCGCCATGTGGTCGAGGCCTCCGGCTTTGTCGCCGACAGCCACGATGGTCGCGCGCTTATGCATATTCTGGAAACCCTGCCCCGGGATGAATTATTTCAGATCGAAGAAGGGCAATTACTGGAAACTTCCATGGGGATTCTGCATCTGAAAGTGATGCCGCGCTGTAAGGCTTTCATCCGCAAGGATCGTTTCGAGCGCTATGTGTCTGCGTTGGTATTTGTACCGCGGGATATGTATGATTCCACACTACGTACCAAGGTAGAAAGAATCCTATGCGAAGCATTTAACGGTGAAATTTCGTCCCATTATGCCCAACTAAGCAATGAACGTATCGCGCGATGGCATTTCATCATTCGCACCACGCCCGGTAACGTACCAAATCCAGACGCCAACAGCATAAATAAACGCCTTGCCGAAGTGGCCCAACGCTGGAATGATCATCTACAGGAAGTACTGAATGACCGCTGGGGCGAAGAAGCCGGCACTACGCTGTTCCGTAAATATAACAAATCTTTTTCATCTTCTTACCGGGAACATTTTGACCCACGCTTTAGTGTTACAGACATCGAAAAACTGGAAAAACTACCGGAAAGCCAAAATATTCAGTTTAATTTCTATCATCTGGCCGAAGATGTTGACTATGGCATCCGCCTAAAAATATATACTAGCCATCAGACTATTGCCCTGAGCGACTGTCTACCCATGTTGGAGAATCTGGGCCTGCGGGTTATTGAGGAATATGCCTTCACCGTGGTCACAGAGGAAGGTGGCGATACCGTCACCCATACCATCCATGATTTTTACATGGAAGACCCGACAAAAAACTCCTTCGACCTGTCTGTTATGAAGGAACGGTTGGAAAATACCCTGCGCGAGGTCTGGACGGAGCGGGTCGATAATGACGGCTTCAATCGCTTGGCCCTGCGCGCCGGCATGAATTATCGCCAAGTGCTAATCCTGAGAATCTACAGTAAATATCTGCGTCAGCTGAACCTGTCCTATAGCGAAATATATATGCAGGACACCTTGACCCAATATTGGGAAATTGCCCGGGATCTGGTGGCTTTGTTTGAGATGAGCTTCTGTATGCAGCTGCCCAAAAAATATGACACTGATAAAGAGGCCATACGGCTGGAAAAGGGAATCCGCAAACAATTAGAAAATGTCGATAGCCTGGATCAGGACAGAATGCTGAGAAGCTACCTCAATGTGATCACCAGCTCGCTCCGGACCAATTTTTACCAAATGAATCCGGACGGTTCCAACAAGGCTTATGTCTCTATTAAAATTCAGAGCCGTGATGTGAAGGAAGCCCCTAAACCGCGGCCCTATGCGGAAATTTTTGTCTATTCCCCGCGAATTGAAGGTGTGCATCTTCGGTTTGGCCCTGTGGCCCGTGGCGGTTTACGGTGGTCTGACCGGCGGGAAGATTACCGGACAGAGGTTCTGGGTCTGGTCAAGGCGCAACAGGTTAAAAATACTGTCATTGTGCCCGTGGGCGCCAAGGGGGGATTTGTCCCCAAAAGAATACCCCTGAACGCATCCCGGGAAGAGATTCTGGCTGAGGGCATTGCCTGTTACAAAATCTTCATTTCCGGCCTTTTGGATATCACAGACAACCTGATAGATGGTGACGTTATCCCGCCAAAAGGCCTTGTTCGCCGAGACGGTGATGATCCTTATCTGGTGGTTGCCGCCGACAAGGGAACCGCTTCTTTCTCCGATATTGCCAATGGTCTTGCCCATGATTACGGCTTCTGGCTGGATGATGCTTTTGCCTCTGGCGGCTCCAACGGTTATGACCATAAAAAAATGGGTATCACGGCAAAGGGTGCGTGGGTTTCCGTCCAGCGCCATTTCCGCGAGAAAGATATTAATGTCCAGACTGACAGCATTACCGTCGTTGGTATTGGGGATATGTCCGGCGATGTGTTTGGCAATGGCCTGTTATGTTCAAAGGCTGTGAAACTTGTTGCGGCATTTGACCATCGGGACATTTTCATTGATCCGGACCCGGACCCTGCCAGGAGCTTTAAAGAGAGGCAGCGCCTGTTCGACCTGCCGCGCTCCAGTTGGCAGGATTATAATGCCGAATTAATTTCCAAGGGCGGCGGGATTTTCAGCCGCAGGTCCAAAGCCATTACTTTGAGTGCGGAAATGAAAAACCTGCTCGGTTTTGATGATGCCCAGAAAACCGCAACCCCCAACGAGGTAATGCAGGCGATCCTGAAATCCCATACGGACTTATTATGGTTTGGCGGCATCGGCACCTATATTAAATCTTCCCGTGAAAGCAATACTCATGTGGGCGACCGCGCCAATGACGCCATCCGTATCAATGGTAAAGACCTCAACTGTCTTGTTGTTGCCGAAGGTGGCAACCTTGCCTGCACACAGACAGGCCGGATCGAATATTGCCTGAACGGAGGACAGATCAATACCGACGCCGTGGATAACTCCGCCGGTGTGGACTGCTCCGATAATGAGGTGAATATCAAAATCCTGCTCAATGCTTTGGTAAAGGACGGCAA
>JAGLJX010000065.1 GCA_023142175.1 Emcibacter sp. | reverse complement strand
ACTAAACCGACCAAAGAATTCACCGATAGCAAGGGGGAAAAGAAAATCAAGGGCAATATGGATATGGAACTGGCCATTGATATGATCGGCATGGCCGATCATGTGGACCATATGGTGCTATTCTCCGGCGATGGTGATTTCAGGAGTCTGGTTGAAGCAGTGCAACGCAAAGGCGTCCGTGTGACAGTGGTCAGCAGCACCAGAACAAATCCGTCCATGATAGCAGACGAGCTACGGCGACAGGCCGACAATTTCATTGAAATATCTGAAATGAATGACGAATTTGGCCGCCCGTCCAATGGCAATCATGATGGACATCATTATCACGAACCATCACGCGGATAGAAAATATGACTGCAAATCCTGTTAAAGCCGCCTTTATGCCGGGCGATGCACCAGAAGACTGCACCCTGTGTCCGCGTCTGGTTGCTTTTCGGAATGAAAACAAACAAAAACATCCGGATTTTTACAACGGGCCAGTCCCTTCATTCGGCGACCCCAACCATGAACTATTGATTGTTGGCCTTGCCCCCGGATTGAAAGGTGCCAACCAAACAGCCCGACCCTTTACCGGCGATTATGCCGGCGATCTTCTTTATACTACTTTGGCTAAATTCGGATATACCAAGGGAACCTACAAAGCCGTTGCCAGTGATGGCCTAACATTGGATAACGTCCTTATCACCAATGCTGTACGTTGCGTACCACCACAGAATAAAACTATTGCTGAAGAGGATAATAACTGTCGGCCTTTCCTGATTAACCAGATTAAAAATTCGCCCCGGCTAAAAATAATACTGGCCCTTGGCGGGGTTGCCCATAAATCCGTATTAACGACTTTCAATAAGAAAAAATCTGCATTCAAATTTGCCCATAATGCCCTGCATCCGCTTGGGGCTGAAATGGGCAAGGAAATCATGCTGATCGACAGCTATCACTGCTCCCGCTACAACACCAATACAGGGCGGTTGACCACGGGAATGTTTGAGGATGTATTTCAAAAGATCGACAACTTCCTGAAATAGGAAATGCCGAAATTGTGAAATGACAATCACTGAATCATTATGCTACTATTCGGCTATATTCATTAATTGGAGGAAAATTTCATGAACCGTTTTATTATATTATGCCTGTCACTTTTCATCGGGCTATCAGCCTTTTCTTATGCACAAGACTATGACAAGGTGGAAATCAAGACCACCCCCGTGGGTCATGGCGTATATATGCTTCAGGGGGCCGGTGGTAATATTGGAATCTCCACTGGCGAAGATGGTGTTTTCATGATTGATGACCAATTTAGCCCGCTTACATCTAAAATCCTTGCTGCCATAGGTAAAATTTCGGACAGGCCCGTTAAATTTCTAATCAATACCCATTGGCATTATGATCATACGGGCGGTAATGAGAATCTTGGCAATATGGGTGTGGTCATCGTCGCCCATGACAATGTCTATGAAAGACTAAGCACAGATCAATTCATGAAGGCCTTTAATAAGCATATTACTGCTTCACCTAAAGCGGCCCTTCCTGTGGTAACTTTCAATGATCAGGTGACCTTTCACATGAACGGCCTTCATATTAAAGCCCACCATGTAAAAAATGCCCATACGGATGGTGACAGCATCATATTTTTCAAAGATGTCAATATCGTCCATGCGGGAGATACTTTCTTTAATGGCTTTTATCCCTTTATCGATGCGGGCGCGGACGGTTCCATTTATGGCATGATTGATTCCGCCGCCACACTCCTGACACTTGTGGATGATAAAACTAAAATCATTCCGGGACACGGACCACTTGCCAACAAGCAGGATTTACAGAATTTCCACGATATGCTGGTTCAGGTCGTGAAAGCCGTAAAACCACTGACCGAAAAGAGCCTGTCTCTGGAAGAAGCGGTTAAGCTGAATCCGTTAAAAGGCCTGAACGATAAATGGGGCGGTGGCTTTCTAAATCCTGATGCTTTTCTGGGCACTATCTACCAGACTATAGCGGACCATAAGTAACTTAATCATCCGTTCATGCATCATTCAGGAAAGATAAGCTATTGTGATTTCAGGATGTAGATGAGACTGCATAAATTAAGCCATAAGGAACTGAATGATGCGTAAATTTAGTCAAATCATAAAAATCACTGTCTTTGCTCTTGGCATCGCCATATTTGGACTGGCACCCGCCGCACAAGCCATGTCAGAACGTGGCAAGCATAAACAGGGCAACCGTCACAATTATAGCAATCACAGTGGAAAACATAGCTACAACAGGCACTACAAAAAACATAACTATGGCAAACGTAGCCATAGACAAAGACACAACAGAAATAATAACTACAGCTATGGTTATGGCTACAATAACTATGGTTATGGCGGTCACTATAGCTATAGCAGCCGCCACGGTGGCGACGCGGTGGCTTTGGGCATCCTCACGGGCGGCCTGTTATTCTACGCGCTGACCGCCAATCAAAGAAACACCGAGACTGTATATGTCCAGCAACAGCCCACCTATGTGCAGCCCGTACAGCAGCAACAGACACAACGGGTGCAACAACCACAAGACACATCTTGTCTTCAGGTTCGGGAATATCAGACCACCATTACGGTTGGTGATCAGACTGTTCCGGCATATGGTCAATCCTGTCTGCAACCCGACGGTTCCTGGAAATTAGGCCCCGCCATACCAGAACCCGGCTATTAAAAACATTATATTCAGTATCAGGCCCCCGGATTGTTAATAGAATTCGGGGGCTTTTCTTTTGCCTCAAACCCGTTATATTATGCGGATAATTAAAAAAACCGGGGCTATTCATGTCGTCACATTCTTCAAAAAAAGTCATCTATGC
>JAGLJX010000064.1 GCA_023142175.1 Emcibacter sp. | reverse complement strand
GCCATGATGTCAGAAGCCGTCCACAGCATCGTGGACTGTGGCAATCAGGGTTTACTGCTCTATGGTATTAAGAAATCCAAGCGACCCGCCGACAAAGCCCACCCGTTCGGCTATGGTATGGAGCTTTATTTCTGGACTTTCGTGGTGGCGATTCTGATTTTTGCGGTTGGCGCCGGTGTCTCGCTCTATGAAGGCATCACAAAGGTTATCACCCCCCATCCGGTGACTGATATTTACATCAACTATATCGTACTTGGGGTCGCCGTCATATTCGAGGGCGGTGCATGGATGATAGCCTATAAAGAATTTAAAGCCTCTCAAAGCGACCCAAGCCTGATTAAATCGGTCCTGAAAAGTAAAGACCCAACCATTTTTACCGTTTTGTTCGAGGACACCGCGGCCCTGCTCGGCCTGCTGGTGGCGATGGGTGGGCTTTATATCGGCGACCTTATGGGTATTCCTGAAATGGATGGCATTGCTTCAATTCTCATCGGTGTAATACTGGCTAGCACGGCAATCCTGCTGGCTTACGAATCAAAAGGCCTGCTTTTGGGAGAGGCCGCCAGCGAGAAGGTGGTCGCCACCGTCGAAGAAATTGCCAATGCCAAGGATGAGATAACCGCCATCAATGAAACCCTGACCATGCATATGGGGCCACAGGACGTATTGCTGAACCTGTCACTTGATTTCAAAGACGATATTTCCGCCGCCGAGGTCGAACAGACGGTCAGTGAGATGGAAAAAGAAATAAAAACCCGCCTGCCCGAAATCAACCGCATCTTCATTGAGGCCCAAAGCAAGGACGTTTAAAATCGCAATTCAGGAAAAACAGCCAACCATGTTTGGCAAGGTATCTAAGCACATTTAGAGAGATTTTTCACTCAAGGCCAAGGAAATTTAAAAATAAAAAATTAATAATTTTCCTTCATCAACCGGCCTTTTTCCCTGTTCCAGTCGCGTTCTTTTTCGGTGGCGCGTTTGTCGTGGGCTTTTTTGCCTACCGCCAGACCGATCTTTACTTTGACCTTGTTTTTGTCATTGAAATATAGGGCCAGCGGCACCAAGGTCTTGCCCTTGCGCTGGATGGCGGCGGCTATCTTGTTCATCTCTTTGCGGTGCATGAGCAGTTTGCGCGGGCGGCGGGCTTCATGGTTGTGGCGGTTGCCCATCTCATATTCTTTGATATAGGCATTGATCAGGAATAATTCGCCCATTTTGGCTTCGGCAAAAGCGTCAGTGATATTAGCCTCTCCCGCGCGCAGGGATTTTACCTCTGTCCCGGTCAGCACGATCCCGGCTTCGAAATCTTCTTCAACATAGTAATTATACCGCGCCTTACGATTAAGGGCGATGTTGCGGCTGCCTTGCTTTGATTTATCAGAAGATTTTGCCTTAGCCATATTTTAAGTCAGCAATCCGGCTTTGTCCATGGCACCCCTGACAAGCATTTTGGTGTCTTCGCTGATATCCACCATAGGCAGGCGCATTTCAGAGGAACAGATACCGAGCAGTTCAAGACCATATTTCACCGGCCCCGGATTTGGCTCAACAAACAGAGCATGATGCAATGCCGTCACTTTATCCTGAATGGCCAGAGCACCAACAAAATCACCTTCCTGACACAGATTCTGGAAATCGGACAGCAGTTTTGGCGCCAGATTAGAAGCAACAGAAATGCATCCCACACCGCCATGAACATTAAAGCCAAGGGCGGTTTGATCTTCACCGGAAAGCTGAACAAATCTTTCCCCCAATGCTATTCGTTGCAGGGCAACACGGGCGATATTTCCCGTGGCATCCTTGACACCAACCACATTATCCAATTCGAAAAAACAGCGCGCCATGGTATCGACGGCCATATCAACAACCGAACGACCGGGGATGTTATAAATCACCAACGGCATTTCAACCGTATCATTCAATGCTTTGAAATGCTGATACATTCCTTCCTGACTGGGCTTATTGTAATAGGGCACAACAACCAGAGCCGCATCCGCACCGGCGGCTTTGGCATGAAGGAGCAGGCTTGCAGATTCACTGGTGGAATTTGACCCGCATCCGGCTATAACCGGAACCCGTCCTGCGGCTTCTTCAATACAGATTTCCGTGACCCGATGATGTTCATCATGATCAAGTGTCGGGGATTCACCAGTTGTACCACAGGGTACCAGACCATGTGTGCCCTGCTCAATCTGCCAGTTCACCAGTTTTCGGAGCGCCTTTTCATCAACCTGTCCATTACTGAACGGGGTGACAAGGGCGGTAATCGATCCTCTTAACATGGCGTAGCTCCTTAATTATCCTTTTTATGAAGGCAAAATAGTATGCCTTTAAGCGGACTGCAAGCCATGAATTAATAAAGCACGGCTTTATTTGCCTTGAACATAAAAAAGGCGGGAAAATCTTCCCGCCTGTTGATTGTGTTAATGTAACCTGAATCAGTCTTCTATTGTCTTCATCTTTTTAATGACATGCATTTTTTTGCGGCGGTCTTTCTTATTGAGAACACCATCATCATTATGATCCATGCGGATAAAGCTACGTTCCCCCTTGGCATCAAATTCAGCCTTGGAGATTTTACCATCACCATCGGCATCCAGTTTACCAAAATGCTTCTGGGCCTTTTTCTTCTTAGCCATTTTCATAGCTTTTTTATGTAGCTCTTTCTTTATTTTGCGGAGTTCTGAAAATTCTTCTGCATTTAAGTTTCCGTCCCCATTTTTATCTGCTTTGGAGAAATTTTCAGCCCGAAAATCATTAAATTCCTTGGCCGTGACAGAACCATCTTCATCCGTATCCATCAAGAGATACATCATGTGATGTTTTTTGCCCTTCATTTTCATCATACGGTGGCCACCCATCATCTCCATCATTTTATGATCACCCTTCATCTTAATGATATGAACTTCTTCTTCCTGAGCAAAAGCCACAGTGGATAATGACATTGCAGCTACAGATGCTAGGGTTACAAGTGATAATTTATTCATTTTTATTCTCCAAAAATATAAGGTT
>JAGLJX010000063.1 GCA_023142175.1 Emcibacter sp. | reverse complement strand
TGACAGGATGGACAATAAAATGTCGAGCGATTGCTTTGAATGATGCGTGCAATTTTGTCCTCACATGATGGATTTATGCAGATTTCGCCCTCACGGCCATAGACTTTGAACTCATGCTGAAAATACCCCAGCTCCCCGTCCACACGCGCATAATCCTTTAAGCTTGAGCCTCCGGCCTTGATCGCACGCAGGAGAACATCCCGGATGATCGGGACCAGTTTTTCCACCTCGTCTACCCCTAGATTATGTGCTTTTTTTTCTGGTGAAATACCCGCCAGAAATAATGCTTCACAGACATATATATTGCCTAAACCAACAACGACTCGCTGATTTAGCAGAATAGTTTTTATGGGAGAACGGCTTTTTCCCATCTTCCCCAAGAGATATTCGGCATTAAATTCATTGCCCAAAGGCTCCGGCCCCATATGCCGAAACAGTGAATGTTGATCCAGTTCTTCGGCCCGGCATAATGTCATCAGGCCAAAACGGCGCGGGTCATTAAAAATCACCAGATCATGGGCGTCCGTCTCCAATATAATATGGTCATGTTTTTCAAATTCGTCCGGTGTGTCACGGTCTTTGGCGGCGATCAGTGTCATTTTACCCGACATACCCAGATGACAGATCAGGATTTCCCCCCCATCCAGATGAAGCAGCAGATATTTTGCCCGGCGGGTGATCCGCTCCACCTTACGGCTCGTGAGACGTTCCGCAAAATTCTCCGGTAGGGGAATGCGTAAGCTATCGCGTCTCTGGATCACCCGAAAAAGACGGCGACCTTCCAGCAGGGGAATGATGCCGTTTTTCACGGTTTCTACTTCGGGCAGTTCAGGCATGGATATAGTCTTTCTTAATAAGGGGGGATAACTCCCCCGCACCGTGGGTGCTCCCCCTCCTCGTATTAACTCGGGCGGCCAGTCGGCCTTGTCTCGCTTGCGCTCACTATTAATAAAAATACTGGTGCGGTGTGGTCTTGTGGTTTATGTTCCGCTGCATGATAGAGGAAAATAAACAAAAAGACACTGGTGATACCACCCATTTTGGTTTCAAGACCGTGGACAAAGACAGCAAACAGAGTCTGGTTCGCAATGTCTTTGATAGTGTCGCCAAAAAATACGACATCATGAATGATGTCATGAGCGGTGGTCTGCACCGTCTGTGGAAGAATGACATGATCCGTGTTTTGCGGCCAGAACCGGGCATGAAACTGCTGGATGTGGCAGGTGGGACGGGCGACATCGCTTTTCGCTTTCTGGAGGCGGCAAATGAGCGTACGAGTTCTGAAACCACCCCTGCTGAAGTTACGGTATGTGACATTAACGCCAATATGCTCGAAGTGGGGCGTGACCGCGGCATTGACAGGGGAATACTGAAAAACATCGAATGGGTCTGCGGTAATGCCGAAAGTCTGGCCTTTCCCGATGCCAGTTTTGATGCCTATACCATCGCCTTTGGTATTCGCAATGTAACCAATATTGACAAAGCCCTCGCCGAAGCCTACCGCGTATTGAAACCGGGCGGACGGTTCCTGTGTCTCGAATTCAGCAAGGTGGATATGCCTTTCCTGAAAAAAATATATGACAGCTATAGCTTCCATATTCTGCCGCGCTTTGGCGAAATGATCACCGGCGACCGGGAATCATATCAATATCTGGTGGAAAGTATTCGCCAGTTCCCGTCTCAGGATAAATTCAAAGCGCTTATTGAAGACGCCGGATTCGGGCGGGTGACTTACCGCAATATGACCGGCGGCGTTGTCGCCTTACATTCGGGGTGGAAAATCTGACATGCTGAAAAGCCTGCGTCATATGTCCCGTCTTGTTCGGGTTGCCTTCGTGCTGTCCCGCCATGATGCCCTGCTGGACCTGATGTCACTTTTTGGCGAGCAGCCCCGCGCCCTGACCCGACTTCGTAAAATGCGTAAATCCAAGGGCAACCTGGTTGAAGCCTTTCAGTCTCTGGGCCCAAGCTTCATCAAAATAGGGCAGGCCATGGCCACTCGCCCCGATATCGTTGGACCGGATGTGGCTCTTGACCTTATGCGCCTGCAGGATAAAGTCCCGGCTTTTGCAGGCTCAGAAGCCATCCGCATCATCGAACAGGAATTAGGCAGCCCTCTGGATTACCTGTTCAAGGATTTTGACAGCGAGCCTGTGGCCGCCGCCTCCATCGCGCAGGTTCATTTTGCCACCACGACAGGCGGACGGTCCGTAGCCATAAAAGTTCTGCGTCCCGGCATTGAAAAAGCCTTCGCCCGCGATCTTGATAGTTTCATGTGGCTGGCGCGGATGATGGAACGCTTTTCCGCCAAGGCAAGACGGCTGAAACCAACATCAGTGGTGGAAACAATTAGTGATACCATCGCTCTGGAACTTGACCTGCGTTATGAGGCCGCCGCCGCGTCCGAACTAAAAGATAACTGCGCGGGCAATGCCGATTATACTGTCCCCGATGTGGACTGGGATCTCACCAGCCGCCGTGTGCTTTGCACCAGCCTTGTGGAAGGCATTCCTTTTGCCAAAAAGCAAGAGATGGTCGACGCCGGATATGATCTGCAAAAGCTGGCCGAGGGTCTGGTGCATAGCTTCCTCACCCAAGCGCTGAATGACGGGTTTTTCCATGCGGACCTGCATCAGGGCAATTTGTTTGCCTGTGCCGACAATAAAATCACCGCCATTGATTTTGGCATCATGGGCCGAATCGACAAGAAAACCAGACGCTGCCTCGCCGAAATTCTTTATGGTTTCATCACTCAAGATTACGACCTGATCGCCAAGGCTCATTTTGACATTGGCTATGTCCCCGAAGATCAGTCGCTGGAGAAATTCAAGCAGGCCATTCGCGCCATCGGCGCCCCCATCGCGGGAAAGCCGGTTAAGGATATTTCCGTGGGTAAACTACTGGCCCAGCTTTTCGAGACCACCGAGACCTTCAATATGCAGACCCAGCCACAGCTGATTCTCCTGCAGAAAACCATGGTCACGGTGGAGGGTGTCGCGCTTAATCTCTATCCTGAGATTAATATGTGGGAAGCCTCGCGCCCGATCATCGAGAAATGGATGCGGGAAAATCTGGGACCGCAAGCCAAAGTCCGCGACTTTGCCGAAACGGCCATAGAAACCCTCAACCGAATTCCAAAAATTCTGGACGATGTGGAAACATTAGCAAAGGCCGCCCGAAAAATACAGGCACAGCAAGGACGGCGCAGCCCCCTGAAATTATTCCTTTATGGCCTCGCAGGTGGCATAATCGGCAGCGCACTACTGTATATATCATATAATTAACAGTATTTTTCCGTAGTTCTATTGATTTTACCATTTTTTATACCTACATTACCCCCATGACCTTGAATATACACAACCCTCTAGAGGGAAAACGCTTACTTCTGATCATTGGCGGCGGTATTGCGGCCTATAAATGTCTTGACCTTATCCGGCGTGTTAAGGAACGGGGCATGACCGTGCGCGTGATCCTGACCCGGGGCGGCGAACAATTTGTCACGCCATTATCCATCAGCGGGCTTAGCGGGGAAAAGACCTACACCGATTTATTCTCGCTCACCGATGAAGTGGAGATGGGCCATATCCGCCTGTCACGGGAAGCTGATCTGATACTGGTTGCGCCTGCCACCGCCGATATGATGGCCAAGATGGCGGGCGGTATTGCCGATAATCTGGCGACCACGACCCTGCTCGCCACCGACAAACCAGTGATGATCGCGCCGAGCATGAACAGCCAGATGTGGCATCATGTGGCGACCCAGCGCAATTTTGAACAACTCCAGCAAGATGGTGTTCATGTAATTCCGACCACAAGCGGTGATCTGGCCTGCGGCGAAGTGGGCGCGGGACGGCTGGCAGAAGTAGACGATATGGTCGCAGCATTAGAAGGTTTTTTCACGCCAACCGGACCACTGGTGGGCAGGCATATCCTGATTACGGCGGGGCCGACCTATGAAGCCATTGATCCGGTGCGTTATA
>JAGLJX010000062.1 GCA_023142175.1 Emcibacter sp. | reverse complement strand
AGTACATGTCTCTACCAGCTTGATCTGCCAATGGTGAATGTAATTCGTAGCCACATACAATTTTCCCACCACCAGTGTTTTGTATATT
The DNA here is from genome assembly GCA_023142175.1 of Emcibacter sp. Next base: position 9,331 of record JAGLJX010000062.1, on the reverse strand, counting down.
AAGGGGGTTCTCTTCAGAAGACATAGGAAGGGAAAAACCATCGGGCAGTTGAACTGCTGGTTCAGGGTTTGGTATTATTACGTTAAATGTGGTTGTAAAACTACCACCCAGTTTTTTTACATTTTTATCGATTGTTCTCCCAGAGATTATGACAGCGTTGACCTTGGGTTTATCTCGCAGAAAATTGTAAATTCGGTAAAATACTGGATCGGTAATATCCAGCAACTTGCTGCCGTTTCGGTAAGGCAACTCAATATGGACAATTCCAGAATTGCCTTTCGGCAGCTGGCTAGAGGCTGTGGAAATATTTTGTGAAATCCGTTTGAAATCACAAAGATTATCATAAGGAACAAATTCAAAGCACACAGGGTTTTTAAAATGCAAACTTAAATCGGGGTTAATTTTTGTATCACTTTCATACCATACTTCACCTGCTCCCTTTGGGGGGTCAGGTGGCCGCGTATACCAGGTATCTGGTTGCGCAATTTGAGAGAAAGTAATTTTGACTTTATCGTCTTCAGAAGATATATCATGAGAGATATTTTCTGATATTTGTCTTGTTATTAAGAGAACTAGAGGGCCTATATCCTTACCTGTTATGGCACGGTTTGTTGTTATTTTCACAAACCAGCATCGGTTTGATCGCTTTAGAGCCTTTAAAACTTGTGCGCCTATTTGTTCGACGCATTGATTTTCCAGTACTGATTTATCTTCAAGACTTTTGCACTCAACGAACACATCATTTTCGAAGCCGCTAACTACAAAATCGGGTGACGTTTCATCGCTTTCGATAATTGGTCGTATATTCATTTTTCGTTGTTTATAGATCGAAAAAGTATGAGCTTCGAACAAAGTAGTATACACTTGTTTTTTGCTTAAAATGTGTCTTAGTACTTGAGCTACTTCGTCATCAGAGTAACATTTCAACCGTGATAATGTGTCGACCAAATATAGGCTTTCATCAGTCAGGCTAATTTTTTTGATTTTTTCACTAACATCAATTTCCTGATTGAGATTATGAAGGAGTACAGCAAGTGGATGAGCCCTAGCCCTCTGAAAATGAAACTTCGGTAATCCTTTGGATTTGTCCGGTGCATACTCGGCTTTGATGCTATTAAACTCATCGCCAGAAAAGAGATCAAGAAACGGCTGAAGATCGGCGCGAATGGTATTTTCGTTAATTCTTATTCCAGACAATTAATCTACTCCTACTATTCAGTATTCAAAACCTATTCGTACTAGATTTCCAATCATCAGATCAGAAAGGGGGGGGGCTAAATTCAAACTCCGAAGTTACTGGGTAACCTTATCACGTCTGGTCCGCAATCCTGTCTGACTTTCTCAGGCCATGCACTTCTACCAGAATATCTCGGATTTTAGATTTCGTACTTTTCAACAGAATAAGCCGATATCCAATTCTGCGCATGCATAAATCGTTGCGTCGTATTTGGCCAACTACGCACTTGATGCGCAGAATTGGATATCGGTTTATATGTAAGCACTTGCAGCGAAAGTCCGCTCCCCGCCCATAGTTGCCTGGGCTACTTCTGGCCCAAAGCCGACATTCTCAAAAAGTCGGAAATAAAGTTTGCGCGTTCACGGGTGGAATATATAACTGAGCGCGGTGATGTTTGGCCCCCGGGGGTGGCTTGATTATCCCTTCCCCCCTTTTTTAGATCTGTCGTGCATTTGCGCTTATTTTCCGTCTACCTGCCAAAATAAGGCTGCATATAGGTGGATACAAAGGGGGATTGAATTTGACTACAACGATCTAATTCCTTGTTATACAACGATATAAATAGAGTTAATGGTGCCCGGGGGCGGATTTGAACCACCGACACGCGGATTTTCAATCCGCTGCTCTACCCCTGAGCTACCCGGGCATCGGGGACTATATGGGGGGCCACTTGCGTGGGTGGGTGGGTTATAGAAAAAAACTAGGGTGCTGTCCAGCACTCGTTTGAAAAAAATGAGAGCTTGTCAAAAGCTGCTGTTTTTAAGCGTTTATCAACTACTTAACTGGCGTCATCCGGATCCGTATCCGGCACATCGACCTTGTCACCGGGAATCACGTAATTGCCCTTGAGCCAGCGGCCTAAATCCACATCTGAACAACGGGAAGAGCAAAAGGGATTGTATTTAGGCACAACCGGATTTTTCTCACAGATGGCGCAAAGACTGTTCTTATTCGCAGCTTTCATAACTTATTTTTCCTTGAGTACAAGCTTGCTACCAGTTCGTTTCGTGAATTTATTCATAAGTTCCGGCTGCTCTTTTAACCAGGCAGCTATCGCGGGATCTGTCATAACAGTAAGGGGAATACCGGGCTTGGCCGCGGCATCCTGCACAGCCTTACGTAAGAGGGTTAGAGCCGCTGTTTCTACTGTTGGTGCGGGCCGTGTGGGCGCCAGAATTTGCCGGCTTAGGACCTGATGGCTAGCCTTCCGGGCCAGCTCCAGCAGGCCAAAGGCAGACAGGTTGCTACGCTGGATCTGAACGGGGTCATTCTGGATCAGGTTATCGATCACGCCGAGTAGGTTGCTGACCTCCGATTTGCCGGAAATATTGATGAAGTCAATGACGACCAGTCCAGAGATTCCGCGCAGACGGATTTGCCGGAAAACTTCTTTTGCCGCCTCGAAATTTATGTTAAGCCGTTGTTTTATAGGGTCATTGCTCAGGCGGGCATTCCCCATATTAACGTCCACCGTAACCATGGCTTCGGTTTGCTCAATGGTGATCCATGCGCCTGATGGCAGGGGGATTTTTTTGTCAAATATACGATCCAGCTCTTCCTCAACGTCGAAATACTCAAACAGGGGGGCGCTTTCACAATGGAGCATCATCCGGTCAAGCAAATCGGGCGCAAATTCCCTTGCCCAATCTTGAGCTTCTTTCAGGCAGGCGGGCTGGTCAAAGATCATCCTGTCATGTTTGGTACTGCCATATTGCCTTAAGATTTGCAGAAGACTGTCGCCGCCTTGAGACAGCAGGAAGGGAACTTTCTTTTTGTCGCGGTTTTCCACGGCCCGTATCCAGTGACGGATCAGGTGATTGGCGGTGCTTTTTATGTCATCATCGGAGAGATGCTGAGCTTCGGTCCTTAGGGTCAGTCCCATGCCTTTGAGTTTCAAGGTGCTGGCAAAGCTTTTTAATTCTTCCCGCCGCGCAGGGTTCTTGATCCGGCTGGAAATAAACGCCCCTTCGCGGAACGGATGCAGGATCAGGGCGGAGCTGATGATTTCAACGCGGCCCGTGAGTTTTGCTGATTTATCAGCGGTGGCGTCTGCGGTGACCTGAACAATGATCTTCTGACCTTCATTGAGCAACGTGGTCAGATCTTTTGGTTTTCCACCGGGTCGCTTGGGCAAAAGGGTGAGGGGCAGGAATCCTGTTAGCCCATTTTCCAGATCAATGAAAGCCGCTTGAAACTCTTTACTTAAGGACGTTACACGACCGTAATAAATAGCGCCGATGAGGCTGGGTTCATGGTCCCGGAACAGACGTATTTCTACGGGTAGTCCCGCTTCCATAAGGGCGAGGCGGGTTTCACCGATTGCCGAATTAATCAGGATGTCAGAGGGCATAACCATTTCCCTGCAATATATTGGTTGTCTCAAACAGGGGTAGCCCCACCACATTGCTGTAGGAGCCGTTGATACTCTTGATAAATCGCGCCGCCAAGCCCTGTATGCCATATGCTCCGGCCTTACCCTGCCATTCATCATGGGCAAGGTAATGGTCAAGGTCATCAGATGAAAACCGTTTGAAGATCACCGTGGTTGCAACCACGCGGGAGGTTTGCTGTCCATTTGGGGTGATCAGGGATATACCGCTATATACCCTATGACGGCGGCCTGAAAGCAGACTGAGATATTTTCGGGCGTCTTCAATCGTTGCGGCTTTGCCCAATATGCGCTTGCCCAGTGCCACCACTGTATCGGCGGCGAGAATATAACTATCCAGATGATTTTCTGCTATGAGGGCAGCCTTTTCCACGGCCAGCCGTTCGGCCAATTGGCGGGGAGATTCTTTGGGGTGCGGCGTTTCATCAATATCCGCCGGAATAATCTGATTGGGGGTAATGCCTATCTGCGCCAGTAGCTCTACACGTCGGGGCGAGGCAGAGGCTAATATCAGGTTTGGCATTTATTTAAAGCGATAAGTAATGCGGCCTTTTGACAGGTCGTATGGGGTCATCTCAACCAATACCTCGTCACCGACCAGTACACGAATGCGGTTTTTACGCATTTTGCCGGCGGTATGACCCAGAATTTCATGGTCATTCTCAAGTTTTACGCGGAACATGGCGTTAGGCAACAGTTCAGTAACCGTGCCGCGCATTTCCAAAAGTTCTTCTTTGGCCATATTGGCTCCTCATTAAAAATCTTTGCCGAGATAAATAGCCTAAACCACAGATTTTTCAAGTGTTAATTGCTTTAATGTTAGGTACTGACCCTAAACGATTGGGGAATAACCAACATCAAAACGGCGTTTGATCCGATCTGTTATCATGTTACGGGTCTGGCGAAAGGCAGCGATAATATTCTCGCGGTTGCCCAGAACGGCGGTGGGGTCAAGGGTCGGCCAATATTCAACCTGACAATCCAGCGTGCGGGTCAGGTCAATGGCCTTATGCTGTGCCTCCGGGCTTAAGGTCACCACAAGATCAAAGGAGCTGTCCATCAGATCTTCGAATCTTTTGGGTTTATGGGAGGATAAATCCAGTCCGATTTCATCCATGACGGCAATGGCAAAGGGATTGGCACTATCATCTTCTGCTCGTATGCCGACACTGTCTGTGAAAATCTGGTGACCACAGAGATATTTTGTCAGGGCTTCAGCCATGGGCGAGCGCACCGCATTAAAATTACACATAAACAAGACACTATGCGGGATTTCAAGGGGGGCGGGGGAATTGGGGATGACAATGTTAGCCATGCGCTACCTGATCTGTAATACGCATATCAGGGTGAATAGGCGCCGCGCCGTGGGAAAGTCCATTTTTACTTTCTCGCCAAGTTTTTCCAGCAATATCTCGGACCCTTGATCATGAAGGCTGCGGCGGGCCATATCGATGGTTTCAATCTGTCGGGGGCTGGCGCTTTTTATGGCGGTAAAATAGCTGTCACAGATATGGAAATATTCCTTGATGGTTCTGCGCAACAGCGTTAGCGGTATGGCTATTATGGTCAGTTTTTTGGTCAGTTGATGGTCTGCGGCGGTATATATATCCATGGCCAGACGGTTATCTTCCATTCTGAGCACAAGCCGGAAGGGTCCGGCATAATTGTCGGGCATATTTTCAAGTGGCTGATAGATGTTGTCTTCCAGCAGATCAAAAATGGCGACACGGCGTTCGTGATCAATATCCGCATTCCGGCGAATGATTGATTTTTCATCCAGTTCGATATGGCAGATACGGTTGGTGCTGCCCATGCCGTTGTCCTATCCCTTGTCTTTCAACCTGATCCCAATGGATCTTTTTGTAACCTGATCCCAATGGATCGGGCGTGAGCCTGCAGTCCTTCTTCTTCGGCCAAAGTCATGGCCGCCGGGCCAATTTTAGCAAGGCTTTCATCTGAGCATTCTATCAGAGTATTCCTTTTCATAAAATTAAGAACACTCAAACCCGATGAAAAGCGTGCACTTCGGGCGGTGGGAAGCACATGATTAGGGCCTGCAACATAATCACCAATGGCTTCGGGTGTATAACGGCCAAGGAAGATCGATCCGGCATTGCGAATATTTTTGGCATATTCGCGCGGATTATCAATAGCCAGTTCCAGATGTTCGGGTGCCAGTTGATTTATCAAGGCAACAGCTTGATTGAGGTCATCCACCAAAATAACCGCACCATGATCATTCCAGCTTGTGCGGGCAATATCAGACCGGGTCAGCTCTTTCAGGTGATCTTCCACCGCCGCGCAGGTTGCCTTGGCAAAAGCCGCATCATCGGTGATAAGGATGGACTGGGCTACTTCGTCATGTTCTGCTTGGGACAGTAAGTCCATGGCAATCCAGCGTGGATCATTCTTGCCATCGGCCACCACCAGAATTTCCGAAGGCCCGGCAATCATGTCAATGCCGACAGTGCCAAAAACTTCGCGTTTTGCCGCCGCAACGTAAGCATTTCCGGGGCCGGTTATTACGTCAACAGGCGCGACTGATTCTGTACCATAGGCCAAGGCCGCGACTGCCTGTGCACCGCCGATTTTATATATTTCCGTGATGCCTGCAAGCTCAGCAGCCGCCAAAACCAATGGGTTGAGGTTGCCATTCGGTGCTGGAACCATCATGATAATACGCTCCACGCCCGCACATTTGGCCGGTATGGCGTTCATAAGGACCGAGGAGGGGTAGACCGCCTTGCCACCCGGAACATATATCCCCGCAGAGGATACCGCCGTCCAGCGCGCCTCCAGCGATACACCTTCCGCATCTGTATAGGCATCATCTTCGGGTAAATGGCGGCTATGAAAGCTTTCAATACGCTGTGCGGCAACGTCTAAAGCATCCAATACATCCTTGGTGCATTTAGTTTTGGCAGACTTTAATTCCTGCTCACTGACCCGGATGGTTGCTGCCGTTAGGTCAAGCCGGTCAAATCGGGTGGTATAGTCAAAGAGTGCCGCATCTCCGCGTATTCGGACATCCTTCAGGATTGCACGTACCACGTCTGCAACATCCGTATCTGAATCCCTGCGGGCGTTCAGGAATTTTTTAAAATCCTGATTAAATCCGGGCTCTGCTACGTTTAATGTCGTTACCATCTACTCATCACTTTAAATCTTTTCGGGCGCCGATATTTTTTAATATCTCGCTGATTTCTTCATTACGGGTCTTGAAGGCCGTACGGTTGACTATGAAGCGCGAGGTGATATCAATGATTTTCTCGATCTCCACCAAACCATTTGCCTTGAGGGTATCGCCGGTGCTGACCAGATCAACAATACGCCGGCACAGACCAAGGCTTGGCGCCAGTTCCATCGCCCCGTTCAGCTTGATACATTCGGCCTGCACACCGCGTTTTGCAAAATGCTTTCGGGTCAGGTTGGGGTATTTTGTAGCCACACGAACATGGCTCCAGCGACTTGGGTCATCATTTTCGCTCAGGGATTTCAGTTCCGCAACCGATACCCGGCAATGACCTATGTCCAGATCCAGCGGGGCATATATTTCGGGGTAATCAAATTCAAGCAGTACATCATTGCCCGCCACCCCAAGATGGGCTGCGCCAAAGGCAACGAAGGTCGCCACATCAAAGCTTCTGACCCTGATTATTTTAAGCAGAGGGTTATTGGTATCGAAGGTAAGCTTCCGCGATTTGGGATTGTCAAAATCCGGTTCCGGAATAATTCCGGCCCCGCGAATGATTGGCATAACCTCTTCAAGGATACGGCCTTTAGGCAGGGCCATGATCATGGGTTCATTAGAAGACACTTGTGTTTTAAACTCCAGAAATTCAAATAATTGCCCCGTTGTACAAAATTGTGGGCAAACTATCCAGTATTTTCATCCTGAAGAGCGTTAAGAATTTCATGCTTGGGATGGCATTTAGCGGCCCAGATATCACCAATATCCTGCATATGTGCCGAAATCATCTCACATTCCAAGCGTATTACCCCATCGCCGGAGAAGATAAAATTTACATGAAATGTCTTATCTTCCAATTGGATGGCCTCAACAGCTAATAGCTCCAGAGGATGCTCTTTCAGGGGCGTTGCAATATTATGGCTACTGATTTTCATCACGTCATCGAAATTCAGGCCTGTCCGTATTCGACTACAGGGCATCCCTTTTTCCGGCAGGATTTTGCCAGTATCAGGACAGCGGTTCTCCCAGACATAACGGTTCAGCATAATGACAAATTGCCTGCTTTCGCGAAGATAGGCAATATCGCCCATCATCGTTATCGCATCCTGAAGATAGGCAGACATGATGGTAATGTCTTCTATGTCTTCGGCTCTGAGCTTTAGCTTATCCAATATGCGTCCCCTGCCGTTAAATGCCGTCTGTTTGCTGGCGGGATATTTTCGCGCCACATGAACTTAACTTTTGTACCAGACGTTCATAGCCCCGGTCCAGATGATAAATTCGCATAACCTCGGTAATGCCCTCTGCGGCCAGTCCGGCCAGCACAAGCGACATGGATGCCCGAAGGTCAGTTGCCATCACCGGAGCGCCTAAAAGTCGCTCGATACCCCGGATTGTGGCGGTGGAACCATTGACGGTAATATCCGCGCCCATGCGGCAGAGTTCCGGCACATGCATAAATCTGTTTTCAAAAATGGTTTCCGTGATCACCGATGCGCCGTTGCAAAGCGTCATCATGGCCATAAGCTGGGCCTGCATATCGGTCGGAAAACCGGGAAAGGGCTGGGTGACGGCATTAATGCCAATTATTTTTTCTGGCCCAAGTCGGAACAGCAACCCCTTGTCTGTTTCTGTGAAAACCAGACCGGCCTGTTTCAGAATTTCCAGCGATCCGGTCATCACGAAAGGGAGATTCTCACCCACAAGTTCCAGCTCGCCGTCGGTCATGGCCGCAGCAATCGCATAACTTCCCGCTTCGATTCTATCAGGCATAACGGTATAGTCCGCCGCGTGAAGCTCACTTACCCCGATAACCTCCAGTCGCGATGTGCCAATGCCGGAAATTTTTGCACCCATGGCAACAAGGCAATGGGCAAGGTCACTTATTTCCGGCTCCTGCGCGGCATTTTCAATGGTTGTGGTGCCATCCGCAAGGCAGGCCGCCATCAGGATGTTTTCTGTGGCCCCAACGGAAACAATGGGAAAATGAACTGTGCCACCGGTGAGTTTCCCCGATGCCCGCACATAGCCTTCTTTCAGTTCGATTGTGGCCCCGATAGCCTCAAAAGCCTTCAGGTGCAAATCAATAGGACGGTTGCCGATAGCACATCCACCAGGCAGGGAGACAATAGCCTCGCCTTCACGGGCCAATAATGGCCCCAGCACCAAAATAGAGGCGCGCATCTTGCGGACAATGTCGTATGGGGCGGTGGTGCTGGTGATCTGGGGCACGTTAATAGTTGCGGTCTGACCACTGCCGATGTCCCAGCCTTCTTCCTCATAGCTGATGGTGGCACCCAGTTCTTCCAGCAGGCTCGCCAGCGTTTTAATATCCGCCAGATGGGGCAGGTTATTCAGGGTCAGGCCACCTTTGGTCAGCAGTCCCGCACACAAGAGTGGCAGGGCCGCATTCTTTGCTCCGCTGATGGGCAGTTGACCTTCTAATCTGTGGCCGCCTTCTATGACTATTTTTTCCATATTATCTTTGCCTCAATCGCCGGCGCTTTCCTTATTT
>JAGLJX010000061.1 GCA_023142175.1 Emcibacter sp. | reverse complement strand
ATCCTCGTATTAACTCGGGCGGCCGCTTGGCCTTGCCTCACCCAAGTAGGGTTCGGGTATTACAGTTTGGGTAGGGTTACGCCGGTTTGGCCCATGTATTTGCCGTCTCTTGCATTATAGGGAACCTCGCAGGGTTCATTACCCTCGAAAAACAGGAACTGGCAGGCACCTTCGTTGGCATAAATTTTGGCGGGCAGGGGGGTTGTGTTGGAAAATTCCAGCGTAACATGACCTTCCCAGCCGGGCTCCAATGGGGTTACATTGACAATGATGCCGCAACGGGCATAAGTGGATTTGCCAAGACAAATCACCAGCACATCTTCGGGGATGCGGAAATATTCCACCGTTCGGGCCAGCGCAAAAGAATTGGGCGGAATAATGCAGACATCGCCGGGACGGTCAACGAAACTCTCTGAAGCGAAATTTTTTGGGTCAACTGTAACTGAATCCACATCGGTGAAAATCTTGAACTCCCTTGAAACCCTTGCATCATAGCCATAAGAAGACAAGCCGTAAGATATTACACCATCGCGCTTTTGGCGATCTTCGAAGGGTTCAATCATGCCTCTGTTTAAGGCTTGTTCCCTGATCCATTTATCCGACATGATGGCCATATGATTATTGATCCTTTTTCAGCTTTATTTCTATCTGTGTTTTTGTAACCCAGAATGCATCTGTCTACAAGTCTGTAGGCGATGACAAGGCTATTCTTTTGCTTTATCCGGTGCAGATTTTCTTTTGGGCGTGGTGGTAGCCTGCTGCTTGCGCCGCTTCAGATTGTTTCTGAGCGCCTGTGCCAGCCGGTCCTGTTTTTCTTTTTGTTTGTCTTTTTTTGTCATGATGATACCGCTAGTTTACGATCAATTAAGGCTAATTTAGGGGCAAATTCTAATAATCGCAAATAATTCCGGAATAGGGCTTGCAGAGTCACAAAAGCTATGGCATCTTCCGCGCCATTCTGACAGAGGATATTTATCTGTCTGGCCCATGTATCAAGGGCCGCTGTAGCTCAGTGGTAGAGCGCGTCATTGGTAATGACGAGGTCGGAAGTTCAATTCTTCCCAGCGGCACCAGTTTTTACACATTATCTTTTAAAATCAATGTTCTATATTTTTAATAATGGTTGTATCCTTTGGAAAATTCCAAAGGTCATGCAAAGTGCTGTAAAATTCAAATTTTATTCAAGTATGTCTGATATAAATTAATAGTTCAAAGTGGTATGCGGCCTATTGTGCAGGATATTCTCAAAAGGTCTGGTATAGCGCTTGATAAAGAAGGGCAGAGTTTCAATTTATTATGCCACACGGCACTGAGGGCACGGGGTTCTCTTGAAAAGGCGTCCACTGAGGGCGTCAGGGGGGCTTTGGGTCCATGTTTTCGGATAATATTCCGGGATGTCCTGTCGAGTAAGGAAACATATATTTTACACTAATTTAGGTACTATAATATTACTTTATACATAGGCTATTGGTAGTATATACTGAAATTCGACATTTCTTTCGTTTACAACTATAGATTGTTTTTTGTGATTTGGGTATCTGGGGTAATATTCGCTGAGATATCAGCAGAATATTTATATATCAGGTTATTATTTAAATCGGGATCGTATGGTATATTTCCATACATGGTTCAGGGTAATGGATAGCCGTAAGAATCAAATTACAAAGTTCATTTTTTTGTTGCTTGATTCTTTGTCGGGGTCGGTAATGAAGCATAAATTTAGATAAACTAATGCAATAAACCTATTTAAATCAATATTTTATGTGTTAAACAATAAAATGCAAAAACAGGTTCAGAAATAAATTACGGGCTGGAATAATTAGAAATGTTTTTTTATTGAACAGATATTTTCCATTATAATTTTTTTATTTCTATGATTATAAAAGCCGTTACTCCCCTATATACTTGAACTATTTCATACGTTTCCGCAGTATTTTAC
>JAGLJX010000060.1 GCA_023142175.1 Emcibacter sp. | reverse complement strand
CGGTAGAAATATCAAATTATCAATAGCATACGGGTTCTAGCCTAGGGGACCACAGTAACCGGAACCTTAGCTTTCTGCAATATACCGTAAGCAACACTGCCCAGACCAAGCTTGGCTAAAAGCCCACTGCTTTTGTGGCCAATGAATATCTGATCCGCACCCTGTTCATCCGCCAGTGCGCTGATAACTTCAGCAGCATGACCCACCTGTACATGGGATTCTATGGTAATGCCTTCCGCTTCAAGTTTCGCACGCGCTGGCGCCATAATATCCTGCTCGGCAGTTTCCAGCTGTTCCATATGCTGACTGTGGCGCACGGCCAGTTCTTCCACGGACATCACCTCAAATTCGGACCAGTCCACTATATAGGCCAGCAATAAAATCCCGCCGCCCCGGAATTTCATTTTCTCGACCGCAAGTTCCGCCGCCCGCATACTAAGTTCACCCCCGTCATATCCGACAATATACTTTACCTGTACTGACATTTTCCTTCTCCTGTTTTAATTCATGGATATATTATACATTAAAAGCCTGAAAGTAAATTTGACTCCTATCAAGTTACTATTACTTCAATAAATTACAGCCATGACCTGTTTTTTCAATTCACACCATGTATTATTAAGATAATTATGTTATAAACTAGGAAAGTAATAAAAAAATTACGGGTATTGTACTTCGAGTGTTTTACAGGGACTGAGCAAATTGAGCATAACTCCATATAAAGTATCTGGCGAAAAGCCAGAAACGTCTCTCCGGCTGGCGGCTAATAATTGCCCCTATAACACGGCCTGCAAAGGCTGTTCGTCACGTCATATTTCGTTATGCAATGTTCTGGACGCGGACGAGCTGAAAGAATTCTCTAAAATTTCAACGGATTTTCAGAAAACCGCCCGGCAGGTTATCTGTTCTGAGGCTGAGAATGCAGATTATATCTATAATATCAGAAGCGGTGCTGTTCGTATTTCGAAAATGCTGTCCGATGGACGCCGTCAGATAACAAGCTTCCTGTTTACTGGTGATTTTTTTGGTCTGTCATGCAAGGATAAATACAGCTTTACCGCAGAAGCCATTACTGATGTGGATATCTGCCGTTTCACAAGGGCAAAAATCACCGAATCCTTTCAGGAATTCCCCGCATTGGGCGAACGGGCCTTTGATATAACCCGCACCGAGCTGGATTCAACCCATGCTCAGATGCTTCTTTTAGGGCGGAAAAACGCCAAGGAAAGGCTCTGTAGCTTTCTGATGACAATGCAGAAGAAATCGGGCCGTCTTGACGGGCAGAATAATAATGAGATTGATATTCCTATGAGCCGTACGGATATCGCTGATTTTCTGGGCCTGACCGTTGAAACCATCAGTCGGCAATTCACAAATCTCCATAAACTCGGCCTCATTGAACTGGACGGCGCCCACAAGGTTTTCCTGAAAAACCCCGATGCCCTTGCCACCCTGTCAGAAGGCGGCTGAATTTTTCATAAAATTTCTTGACAGAAGGCCTTATAACGCTATATTTCGGCCACTTTCTTAATTGGGACACGAGTCCCGCATAATAAAGATGACATTCGTCATACCCCGGTCTGAAAATACTGATCTCTATCAGTTACCGGCTATGACCAGAAGATAAAACAAGGAAACAGATATGTTTGCAGTCGTCAAAACCGGTGCAAAGCAATATAAAGTTGCTGCTGGTGATGTAATTAAAGTTGAAAAGCTGGACGGTGAAACCGGCGCCAAAATCACCCTTGACCATATTTTGATGGTTGGTGATGACAAAGGCGTCAAGGTAGGAACCCCGACAATTTCCGGTACCGTTGTAACCGCCGAAATTCTTGAACAGTCCCGCGCCGCAAAAATCATTATTTTCAAGAAAAAACGCCGGCAGAATTATCGCCGTAAAAATGGTCACCGTCAACATCTGACGGTACTGCGTATTCTTGAGATAGGCAAAGCTGCCGCTAAGAAAGCCGCCCCTAAAAAGGCCGCGCCTGCGAAAGCAGATGAAACGCCGGTAGCAAAAAAATCCGCTCCTAAAAAAGCCGCCGCCGCAAAGAAACCCGCAGCTAAAAAACCAGCTGCGAAGAAGGTCGCTAAGAAAACCACTAAGAAAACCGAGGAGAAATAACAATGGCACATAAGAAAGCTGGCGGTAGTACCAATAACGGTCGCGACTCAGCGGGTCGTCGCCTTGGTGTAAAAAAATATGCTGGTGAAGTTGTTATTCCAGGCAATATCATCGTGCGCCAACGGGGCACTAAATTCTACCCGGCAACTAATGTCGGCATGGGCAAGGATCACACCCTGTTTGCCCTGACGCAAGGGAAAGTTCGTTTCTATAAAGGCAAACAAAAACGCAGCTATGTCTGTGTTGACGAAGCCTAAAACTTACAACTTTCAAATGCAGAATTCTAAAAGGGGAGTGTTTTTCATTCCCCTTTTTCTTATTTGTGGATAGACTAGATAACATGAAATTCCTTGACCAAAGCAAAATATACATAAAGTCAGGTGGCGGCGGAGACGGCTGTCTGAGCTTTCGGCGTGAGAAATGTGTTGAATTTGGCGGGCCGGACGGGGGCAATGGTGGCCGGGGCGGTCATGTTCTGATCGAGTGCGTCAGCGGCCTGAACACCCTGATCGATTATCGCTACCGCCAGCATTTCAAAGCCGGGCGCGGCGGTCATGGCATGGGCAAAAACCGTACCGGTGGCAAGGGCGAAGACAATTTTCTACAGGTTCCCATCGGCACACAGATTTTTGATGAAGATTACGGCGTCATGCTGGCCGACCTGACCGAAGAGGGTCAGATGGTCATGATGCTCGAAGGCGGTCATCCGGGTACGGGTAATGCAGCCTTTAAATCCTCTGTCAATCAGGCGCCAAGGCGCACCACCCCCGGCGGCCCTGCTGAGGAAATGTGGATATGGTTGCGGTTGAAGCTAATGGCGGATGCGGGCCTTGTGGGCCTGCCCAATGCAGGGAAGTCAACTTTCCTGTCCGCAGTCAGCCGAGCAAAGCCTAAAATCGCCGATTACCCCTTCACGACCCTGAAGCCCCAGTTGGGGGTTGTCCATGTGGACCAGCGAGAGTTTGTTGTCGCCGATATTCCGGGCTTGATTGAAGGGGCGCATGAAGGTCACGGTCTGGGCGACCGGTTCTTAGGTCATATCGAACGCTGCACCACCATATTACATATGATTGATGCCACCGGAGACGATGTGGCCGCGGCCTATAAGACCATTCGCCATGAGTTAGAATCCTATGGCGGCGGCCTGTCAGAAAAGCCCGAGATTATCGGACTGAACAAATGTGATGCGTTGGACAGTGAATTGATCGAAATGCTGTCGGAAGAACTTTCCGCCGTAACCGATGCACTGATAGTACCCATATCAGCGGTAACCCATTTCGGGATAGAAAAGATGTTACGCGCCCTTCTGAAAAATATTGACCATGCTAAAGAGGTTGAAAAGCGCGAAGAGGCCCGACCGGCAGATGACGAAACAGACAAAGAAGGAAATCAGGACGGAGGCTGGTCCCCCCTATAACGTTTATTCAGAGCCACAATATGAACGAGACAACAAACAGTATCATCACCCGCCACAGTGAAGGCTGGAAGCGCATCATCATCAAAATCGGCAGCGCCCTGCTGATCCATAAGGACAGTGGACAGCTTCGCGTGGGCTGGCTAGAGGGTATCGCCCGTGATGTGGCTTTCCTACGCGCCAAGGGCTATCAGGTGATATTGGTGTCGTCCGGCTCTATCGGGCTTGGTCGCAAAATTCTCAATCTTACCATGAGCAAGAAACTGGAAGAAAATCAGGCCGCCGCTGCAGTCGGACAGATTGAACTTGCCACTGCCTACCGCACCACTCTGGGAAAGCATGACATTCCCATGGCGCAAATCCTGCTCACTTACGGCGATACGGAAGAACGCCGCCGTTACCTTAACGCACGCAACACCATTAACCGCCTGCTGGAACTGAACGTGGTTCCCATGATCAATGAGAATGACACCGTCGCCACTGATGAAGTGCGCTACGGCGATAATGATCGGCTTGCCGCACGGGTGGCCAGCATGTGTGAAGCCGACTGCCTGTTTTTATTATCGGATATAGATGGATTATTTAACGCGGACCCTAATCATTGTTCATCTGCGGAACTGATACATGAGGTCAGGGAAATAACCACCTCTATCGAGAATATGGCAGGAGAACCCATATCCACAGGCTTCGGCTCAGGCGGCATGGTGACCAAGATTGCAGCGGCAAAAATCGCTGTCGCCAGTGGCTGCAATATGGTGATCAGCAACGGTACAGCCACCTCGCCCATTCAACGCTATTTTAACGGCGGTGCGGGCACATGGTTTCATGCGTCTGGCAATCCGCTGGCCGCCAAGAAAAAATGGATTGGCGCCAGTCTGGATATCTCCGGCAGCCTTATCATAGATGACGGGGCCGTGAATGCCTTAAAATCAGGCAAGAGCCTATTACCTGCGGGAGTGGTCCGGGTTGAGGGGAAATTTGACCGTGGCGACACCATACGTATTATTTGTGTAAACGGCACAACCATCGGGCAGGGCCTCATCGCCTATAATGCTGAAGACACGATCAAATTAATGGGCCACAGAAGCCATGAGATCGAACAAATACTTGGGTTTAGCGGTCGGGATGAAATTATCCACCGCAATGACCTTGTTATAAACTGAAAGCAGATACACCATGACGACAGAGCAATCCATTAAAGATATGATGCAGGATATGGGTAAGGCAGCAAATACTGCGGCGACGATGCTGGCCAATGCCCCTACAGAACAAAAAAATAAAGCTCTCGTGTCTGCTGCCCACCACATTCGGGCGGATAAAGATAATATTCTCGCCGCCAATGCCAAGGATATGGAGATTGCAACGGCACGGGGTCTGGCCGGTGCCATGTTGGATCGGTTGGCTTTGGATACGGCAAGAGTTGAAGCTATTGCCACCTCCCTTGAAGCTATCGCAAAATTGCCTGATCCCGTGGGTGATGTCATGGCCCAGTGGGATCGGCCCAATGGACTGAATATTTCACGGGTTCGTGTTCCCTTAGGCGTGATCGGGATTATTTACGAATCCCGGCCCAATGT
>JAGLJX010000006.1 GCA_023142175.1 Emcibacter sp. | reverse complement strand
ATTTCTTCCACGGTGCGAACACCCATTTGAGCCATGATCTTGCGTACCTCTTCGGCAACAAAGAAGAAGTAATTCACCACATGTTCCGGCCTGCCATTAAATTTCCGGCGCAGAACCGGGTCTTGGGTGGCGATGCCCACGGGACAGGTATTCAGATGACATTTGCGCATCATGATACAGCCGCTGGCGATCAGTGGTGCGGTGGCGAAACCAAATTCATCGGCACCTAACAAAGCCCCGATGATTACATCGCGGCCAGTTTTAAGACCGCCGTCAACCTGAAGGCTGATCCGGTCACGCAATCCATTTAGCACCAATGTCTGCTGGGTTTCCGCCAGTCCCATTTCCCACGGCGATCCGGCATTCTTGATGCTGGTCAGCGGGCTGGCGCCCGTGCCACCGTCATAACCGGATATGGTCAGATGGTCGGCCTTGGCCTTGGATACTCCGGCGGCAACCGTACCCACACCAATTTCAGAGACCAGCTTGACGCTGATTCGGGCTTTCGGGTTAACATTCTTCAAATCATAGATAAGCTGCGCCAGATCCTCGATGGAGTAAATATCATGATGGGGTGGCGGGGATATAAGACCAACCCCCGGTGTTGAATAGCGCACTTTGGCGATGACCGCGTCCACCTTGTGACCGGGCAGTTGTCCGCCTTCGCCGGGTTTCGCGCCCTGTGCCATCTTGATCTGAATTTCATCCGCATTAACCAGATATTCTGTGGTCACACCAAAACGGCCAGAAGCCACCTGTTTGATGGCACTGCGGCGCAGATCACCATTTCTGTCCGGGGTAAATCTATCCGGTTCTTCGCCGCCCTCTCCGGTGTTGGATTTACCGCCGATGCGATTCATGGCGATGGCGAGGTTGGTGTGCGCTTCACGGCTGATGGAGCCAAATGACATAGCGCCGGTAACAAAGCGTTTGACAATCTCACTGGCGGGTTCCACGTCTTTCAGTGCAACGGGTTTGGGGGCCAGTTTGATGTTAAACAATCCACGCGGGGTCAGCAGACGGCTGGACTGCTCATTTATAGAGCTGGCGTAGGCGTCATATTGATCCTGACTGTTGCCGCGCACCGCATGCTGGAGATTGCTGACACTGTCCGAGGTCCACATATGGTCTTCCCCGCGCATCCTTATGGCATATTCACCGCCCACATCCAGAGCATTAGCATAAACCAGACTTTCTTTGAAAGCCTGATCATGGCGCATGATGGTTTCACGGGAAATTTCCTTCAGGCCCACGCCTTCGATGGCGCTTTGGGTCTTGGTGAAGTATTTTTCGATAAATTCACTGTTGAGGCCGACCGCATCAAAAATCTGCGCGCCACAATAGGATTGATAGGTGGAAATACCCATCTTGGACATGACCTTCAGAATACCCTTGTCAATGGCTTTGGTATAGCGGGTGCGGGCCACTCTTGGGCTAATATCTCCGGCAAGACCGGGGGCCATCGCCGTGATGGTTTCAAAGGCGAGATAGGGATTTATGGCTTCGGCACCATAGCCGGCGAGTACGCAGAAATGATGCACTTCGCGGGCTTCTCCGGTTTCCACCACAAGGCCGACAGAGGTTCTGAGACCTTTACGAATCAGATAATGATGGACCGCCGATGTGGCCAGCAGCGCCGGAATGGCAATGCGGTCATCACTGACACCGCGGTCAGACAGGATGATGATGTTATCACCTTCGATTACCGACACTTCCGCCAACAGGCAGATGCTCTCAATGGCATTGTCCATACCCTTGATACCTTTGGTGGCATCATAGGTCACATCAATGGTGACGGTTTTGAAATTATTATCGGGAATATCGCCGATGGTGCGTATTTTTTCTAGATCTTCATTACTAAGAATTGGCTGGCGGACTTCCAGTCTTTTATGGGTTCCGCCAACTTCCAGATCAAGCAGGTTTGGCCTTGGGCCAATGAAGGACACAAGTGACATCACCGCCTCTTCCCGGATAGGGTCGATGGGCGGGTTGGTCACCTGAGCAAAATTCTGCTTGAAATAGCTATAGAGCAGCTTTGATTTATTGGACAGGGCCGAGATAGGTGTGTCCGTTCCCATGGAACCAAGCGCTTCCTGTGCGCTGGTGGTCATGGGCGGGAACAGAAGCTTGATGTCTTCCTGAGTATAGCCAAAAGCCTGTTGCCGTTTCAGCAGGGGGACATTTGTATCATGGTGGGGGGCAAATTCCGCTGGCAGGTCTTCCAGTTTGATCTGGGTGCGGGCAAGGATTGCTTCATAATCATAGGCACTTGCCAGTTTGGTTTTGATTTCATCATCGCTGATGATCCGACCCTGCTCTGTATCAATTAACAGCATTTTACCCGGCTGCAGACGCCATTTCCGGACGATTTTATTTTCCGGAATGGGCAGCACACCCATTTCGGATGCCAGAACCACCATGTCATCATCGGTCACAAGGTAACGCGCCGGACGCAGACCGTTACGGTCAAGGGTGGCGCCGATCAGATTGCCATCGGTAAAGGCCATGGCGGCGGGGCCGTCCCATGGCTCCATCAGGGCCGCGTGATATTCATAAAAAGCCCGGCGTTTTTCATCCATCAGCGGATTACCGGCCCAGGCTTCGGGGATCAGCATCATCGCCGCATGGGCGAGGCTGTATCCGCCCTGCACAAGGAATTCCAGAGCATTGTCGAAACAGGCGGTGTCCGACTGGCCTTCGGCGATCAAGGGCCATAGTTTGCCGAGGTCTTCGCCCAAGGGGTCGGAAGACATCGCATGACGCCGCGCCGCCATCCAGTTGACGTTGCCGCGCAGCGTGTTGATCTCACCGTTGTGCGCCAGAAAACGAAACG
>JAGLJX010000059.1 GCA_023142175.1 Emcibacter sp. | reverse complement strand
ATGGCCACGGACGACCGAATTTATATCACTGATCTGGAGAGCCAGCTTGGGTCAAATTATACGGTAGATACGCTGGACAGTATAATAAAACGACTGCCCGAGACACGCTTTATCTGGCTCATGGGTGCCGATAATCTGGCTCAGTTTTCCCAATGGAAAGACTGGAAGAAAATAGTTCGCACAGTAGCATTTGCGATTTTTGATCGTCCGATGTATTCTAGGGCGGTAGAGGAGAGTGACGCGGCAGAGCTTTTCAGGGATGCTCAAATTCCGGAAAGCCAAGCGGCAACACTCAGCTCACGGAAAGCCCCGGCATGGATATTCATCCGGGATATACAAAATCCGTTGTCATCCACAGAGATACGACGGAAAAAACTTTAAATCCAAGAGGTTACAACCAAAATTGCCTAGTAATAACACATCGGAAGATGACACATTATCTTCTATTGAACCGCATAGTACGGACACCCTTCTGGGAGTTATCATTAACTCTCTTGAAGACGACAAAGCGGAAGAAATCATTTCCATAGACCTTAAAGGGAAAAGCAGCATAGCCGATTCGATGATCATTGCGTCGGGTCGTTCCACGCGGCAGGTCGCGGCTATTGCAGATCATCTGGTCACAAATATCAAGAAATCCGGCTATGGCAACTCCAAGGTCGAAGGCCTGGAGAAAGCCGACTGGGTATTGATTGATGCCGGCGATGCCATCATCCATGTTTTCCGGCCGGAAGTGCGCAGCTTCTATAATCTGGAAAAAATGTGGGACATGGATATCCGTCCCGACGATTTTACCCCGGACAAGGTGCTAAGCAGTTAAGTCCTGATGCATCTTACCATCATCGCAGTAGGCCGCATAAAAAAAGGGCCGGAGAGCCAGCAGATTGAGACCTATCTCAAACGCTGTCCCTGGCCCGTTAAAATTATTGAGGTTGAAGAGAAACGCCCCATTAAGGGGGCGGAGCGTATGTCACGGGAAGGTGATTTGATCCTGAAGGCGATCCCTGATAATTCCCATGTCATCGCACTTGATGAGCGTGGAAAATCTATGCGAAGTACGGATTTTGCAGACTTGATCCGCGACCGTCAGGACAGCGGGGTGGCTAACCTCACTTTCCTTATCGGTGGCGCAGATGGCTATGCCGCCCCTGTTAAAAAGCGGGCGAATTTCCTGTTATCGCTTGGGGATATGACGTGGCCCCATATGATGGCGCGGGTCATGTTAACGGAACAGTTATATCGGGCGTCCTGTATTTTAGCGGGACATCCCTATCATAAGGATTGAATTTACAAGCCTTTAACCTGGATTCTGTTATAAATGTTATTATATATTGAAGATGGATTTTAAACGACCAATGAATATTATGAAACCAGCCAAACCTGTTGTTCTGTGCATCCTTGATGGATGGGGTAGCCGTAATGAGGCCTTGGATAACGCTATCGTCCTCGGGCAGACACCAAATTTTGACCAAATGACCCGATCCTGCCCCATTTCTTATCTTGAAACCAGTGGCCTGAGAGTGGGTCTGCCGAACGGACAGATGGGCAATTCGGAAGTAGGCCATACCAATCTGGGCGGGGGCCGGGTGGTGCTGCAAGATCTACCACGCATTGATAAATCCATCGCGGACGGTGTCTTTTCTGACATTGAAACTTTACAAGCCACAATAGCCAACCTGAAATCCACCGGCGGAACTTGCCACCTTATGGGGCTAATGTCTCCGGGGGGCGTTCATAGCCATCAGGATCATATGGTGGCACTGGCCAAGACCCTGTCTGATGCCGGTATTCCGGTTGCGGTTCATGGTTTTCTGGATGGGCGGGATGTGCCGCCAAGCAGCGCCAAAGGTTTTGTGGAAAAATTTGAACTGGATATCAGCCCCTTTGACAATGTGAATTTTGCCACCGTGACCGGGCGTTATTATGCCATGGACCGGGATACACGATGGGACCGGGTCGAAAAAGCCTATCACGGCTTGGTGGATGCTGTGGGCAACAAGTCCCCCAGTGCCGTTGAGGCCGTTGAGGCCGGTTACAGCGACAAGCTCACCGATGAATTCATATTGCCCACCATCATCGGGGATTATGACGGCATGAAAGACGGAGACGCCCTGCTTATGGCCAATTTCCGGGCCGACCGGGCGCGGGAAATTCTGACCGCACTGGTGGACCCTGATTTTAACGGCTTCCCCATAGAAAAAACCATTAATTTTTGCAGCCGCCTTGGTATGAGTGGATATTCAGTGGCCCTGAACGCCTTTATGGCAACCCTGTTCCCCTCGGAGAAACTCGCCGACACATTGGGCGAGGTCATTTCCCGAAACGGACTGAAGCAGTTACGCATTGCCGAGACCGAAAAATATGCCCATGTAACCTTTTTCTTTAATGGCGGCAGTGAAGAGGTTTACCAAGGGGAAGACCGAATATTGATTCCGTCACCGGATGTGGCAACCTATGACCTGAAGCCGGAAATGTCCGCGCCAGAGGTCACCGACAATCTGGTCAAAGCGATCACGTCAGGGAAATATGACCTGATTGTGGTGAATTTTGCCAACCCGGATATGGTGGGCCATACCGGCATTATGGCGGCGGCAAAAATCGCCGTTGAAACCGTCGACAATAGCCTTGGCCGGCTAAAAGCAGCTTTGGAAGATGTTGGCGGAACTATGCTGGTGACCGCCGATCACGGCAATATCGAATTAATGAAAGACCAGAAAACCGGTCAGCCCCATACGGCGCATACCACTAATCTGGTTCCCTTTATTCTGGTGAATGGCGGCGAAAATTATACTTTGGAAGATGGCTGTCTGGCCGATGTGGCCCCAACAATCCTGCACCTCATGGGGCTAGAGCAACCTGAAGCCATGACCGGAAACTGTCTGTTGAAAGATACAATGGGGAGCAAGGCTACTGCTTAAACTGTCTCACCATATGAGCAATGGATGGCCCGTGGTAATCCTGTTCGCGCTTTTCTGGTTAATACCGGGAAACAGCTTGGCTAATCAGGGTATTGCGGAAAATGATGAGGCCCTGAAAAAGGTACAGGATCAAATAACGGCTGCTGATAAGCGTGCAAAAAAGCTTGAAAAAGAAAGCATTGCCCTTAATCAGAAAATTACCGACCTACGTCAGGACCTGATGATATCCGCTAAGAAAATTCAGGATGCTGAGGAAGCCGTTACCACAAAGGGAGCGCATCTTGGCATGCTTGATGTACAGGAAAGTGACCTGCAAAAATCCCTGAAAACAAAATACCGCCAGATGGCAAAAAACCTCGCCGCCATGCAACGGTTAAGCCGACAACCCGCAGAGCTGGTCGCCTACCGTCCTGAAAAAGTAATCAATAGCCTGCGCAGTGCCAGCCTGTTGAAAATAATACAGCCCGAATTAAAACTGCGGGCGGACGAAATCCAGAAAGATATGACGCGCCTTAACCGGGTTCGGGAACAAATCAGCCGGGAGCAGGAAGAGATGGCATCACTTCTTGAAGCTCTGACCTCTGAGCAGATTGAAATGAATGAGCTATTAGCGGCGCGGCGGGTAAAGCAAAAAGAGCTTCGGGAAGCTACCCGGTCGGAACGGCGGAAATTAAAAATATTCGCCGCTCAGGCCAAAAACCTGAAGGATCTGATGGTAAAGATTAAACGGGAAAACAAAGCAAGGGAATTAACCCGCAAGAAAAACCTGAAGAATAAATATGATTCGCGGCCCGGCGCCGCCCTTTCTTTTGCCAAAGCCAAGGGTAGAATCCCCCTTCCCGCGCGTGGGTCCCTGACCCGGACTTACGGCTCAAAAAACCCGGAAGGCCTGTCTTCAGAAGGGATTATCATTCATACCCTGCCACGGGCGATGGTAATTTCCCCCCATGAAGGGCGCATTGTATTTGCCGGAAAATTCAGGTCTTACGGTCAATTGTTGATTATCGCCCACGGACCAGAGTATCATACGCTTTTGGCGGGAATGACCCGTCTTGATGTGGAAGTCGGCCAATGGGTACTTAAGGGTGAACCCATCGGGCAAATGGCTGCCGACAAAGATAAGGCAAAGAAAACCGGAAATATTTCCGGACAGAATTTATATGTGGAATTAAGACAAATGGGGAAACCCATTAATCTGCTGCCGTGGATTGTGGCGCGTGATAGAAAGGTACTTTGATAAATGAGAAAATATGTTGCAACCCTGATGGTATCCTTAGCCATTATAAGTGTCACGCTCTTTGGGGCTACCACAACCCAGAGCAAAACAACAGATACCTACAAACAGCTCAATCTGTTTGGTGATGTATTTGAAAAAATTCGCGCCCAATATGTACGTGAGGTAACCGATGAAGAATTGATCGAAGCTGCGATCAACGGCATGTTAAGCTCACTGGACCCTCATTCCAGCTACCTTACGCCAAAGAGCTTTGATGATATGCAGGTACAGACCAAGGGTGAATACGGTGGCCTAGGCATGGAAGTAACATTGGATAAGGGTGTTGTGCGTGTTGTGTCCCCCATTGACGATACCCCCGCAACCCGCGCCGGAATACAGGCGGGCGATTATATTACCAAGCTTGACGGTAAACAGATCATGGGCATGAGCCTGAATGATGCTGTCGCACTGATGAAAGGCGAAATAGGCACAGACATCATATTAACTGTCGTGCGCAAGGGTGAAAAAGAGCCCCTTGAAATTACCCTGACCCGCGACACCATTACTCTCAAATCAGTGCGCCACCGCCTTGAGGGAGAGGTCGGATATATCCGGATTTCCTCTTTCACAGAAAAAACCGAGAGCGGGCTTCTGGAAGCACTGACTAAGATCAACGAGGAACTTGGTGACAATCTTCAGGGCATAGTACTTGACTTGCGCAATAATCCCGGCGGCCTGCTGACTCAGTCCATCGCCGTATCAAGCACCTTCCTTGAACGTGGGGAGGTTGTTTCAACCCGCACGCGCAACGATGAGCATGTCCAGCGTTTTCCCGCCCGTAAAGGCGATGTCACCGGGGGCAAACCCATGATCGTCCTGATCAATGGTGGCTCCGCCTCAGCATCGGAAATCGTTGCCGGAG
The DNA here is from genome assembly GCA_023142175.1 of Emcibacter sp. The sequence goes on along the minus strand of JAGLJX010000059.1, from coordinate 2,668 downwards.
CCCTTCAGGATCATCGGCGGGCCGTTGTGGTTGGCACCCAGTCCTTTGGCAAAGGGTCCGTACAAACGGTCATTCCCCTTGGGGCCAACGGTGCAATGCGCCTGACCACGGCCTATTATTTCACCCCTTCGGGCAATTCCATACAGAGCGAGGGCATCACCCCGGATATTATGGTGGAACAGATCAGATTTGATAAATCCAAAAAGATCAACAGCCGCCGCCGTTCTGAAAATGACCTGCGGGGTCGTCTGGCCAACCCAAACGGTAAATCAGATGATAAAGATCAAAAAGAATCCAAGGACGATAAGCCGGAGGACGCCGCCAACGACAATAAAGATGATGAAAAGAAGGATGAAGAGCCTGTAGTGACGACGGCTCAGGACGATTACCAACTGAATTATGCCATCAATCTATTGCATGGCATGGCCATTGCCAGAAATTCAGAATAACGGTTATAATAAAAATGGTTGATACACCAGAACTAACGAGCATAACACGTGACAGAGCCGTTCGACCTCTCATGGTCGCTTGGATATTTGTCTTTGTCATACTGGGAACAGGGTTTGCCTGGTTATCCCTTTCTCCTGACTTGCCCCCTGAGCCGGATGGAAGCCCGGATCAGACAGACCATATTGCTAACGTGCCTACCACAGACCACGATATTACAATCGCCAGCACCATACCCTATCCTGACACAAAAATACCGGATGAAAAGAACGAAATTGCCCCCAAGACCGAGAGTGAGACAGAAGACAGTCCCACAGGCATAAGTCTGGATAAAGCCCCCATAGAAGGTTTGGTGATGGTGGGAGCCAACGGCCCCCTGCCGGTGCTTGGCCCTGATTCTATGGTCGCTTGGAAAGAATATGCCCGACCCTATGAGGTTCAGGATAAAAACCGCCCTAAAATAGCTATTCTTGTCACCGGAATTGGCCTGAACAGCAAATCAACCGACTTTGCCATTAAGAGATTGCCGGGCCAGATTGATCTGGGCTTTTCACCCTATGGCCGCGAATTACAGAAATGGATGGATAAGGGGCGGGAATATGGTCATGAAGCCTTTCTTATGATCCCGACCGAACCACTTAAATATCCGGAAAATGACCCCGGCCCCCATACGCTGCTCACGGGGGCCTCTGCGCGGGATAATCTGAAAAAACTTGACTGGCTGTTATCGCAGGTTACGGGGTATGTGGGGGTTATCAACGAAATGGGGTCAAAATTTACTACCTCTGAAGCAGCTATCAAGCCCATTCTGAAAGATCTGAATGGGCGGGGATTAATGTTTCTGGACTCCCGCTCCACCCGCTTCAGTGTGGCTGCCAAAATGGCGCGGCGTATCGCTATGCCCCGCGCCCTTAATAATCTTTATATTGATAATGTCATTAATTCGAGAGAGATTGCTCAAAATCTCACTATATTAGAGAATACCGCCCACACTTATGGCGCAGCGCTCGGTGTGGCCCGCGCTTTTCCCCTGACCGTAACGGAACTTGAAAGTTGGGCGAAGGGGCTGAAAGCCCGCGGTATTGATCTTGTTCCCATAACCGCCATCGCCAACCAACAGCCCATCAGGTAACATTCCGGCGACTTAAAAGCCGCAAGGAAGCGGCCTCTGATATTGCCTGTAACGTTCCTTATGCCATCCCGGAGGTAACATTCTTTTGATCATGACCGCAAACAAGTTTATAGTATTCTTTGTAAATATACGGAATAAATAAATATGTCTAATGAAGCAGCCGTTCGTCCCTATCGTCCCTGTGTCGGCATGATGATATTGAACGCAGAAGGCAAGGTTTTTGTAGCCAAACGCATTGATACAATGGTCGAAGCCTGGCAGATGCCCCAAGGTGGTATTGATGAGGGTGAAGATCCCCGCACTGCTGTCTTTCGTGAAATGGAAGAAGAAATTGGCACCAGAAATGCCGAAATCATTACGGAACATGGTGACTGGTTACAGTATGATCTTCCGGATCATCTGATCGGCAAGGTCTGGAAGGGCAAATACCGCGGCCAGAGAATGAAATGGTATCTCATGCGCTATCTTGGGGCGGACAGTGATATTGACCTGGAGACCCATCATCCGGAATTTAGCACGTGGAAATGGCTGGATATGAGCGATCTGGTCGATAGTATCGTTGAGTTTAAACGGCCTTTATATGCACAGCTTGTTAAGTATTTTGGATCGGTGGTATGATTAAAAAAACCTCCCAGCCCACAGTTTTTGAATGTACAGAATTATGTATTAAATCCTCTATACGTCAGGCTTATGGCTGTTTATGGCATTATAAATTTCAACATATCCTGATTTCCCTTGCCGCCGCCCTGCCCTTTTGCCTGTCGGGTTTTTTTGGCGCCCTAGATCCGGTCTTTTCTGTTTCCCCTCTGGCAGAGAAAATGCCGGAGGGATTTAACCTGTCCTTTATCATATTGGTTCTGACCACATTCTTATGGGCCATTCCCATGATTATCCTGTGGCACCGGCTCTTTCTTCTGGGGCCGGAACATCTTATCCGTAAAAAAGTCTGGCCGTTGATAACCCGTAGCCTGAAAGTGATCAGTCATTCGCTGGTTTTCTTTGGTATGGGTCTGGTTGCCGCAGTCGCTATTACATGGGGGATTTTATTTCTCAGGGTTATGGGCGAGGCAGAGGGCATGGCGGGGAGCA
>JAGLJX010000058.1 GCA_023142175.1 Emcibacter sp. | reverse complement strand
GTAACCAAAATCGGGGCGCATATTCGTCTTGGTGACATTACCCATATCAAGGTTATCGACGGCCCCGGAATGATACGCAGTGAAAATGCACAGCTCAATGGCTGGATTTTTGTGGATACGGCCGATGGGGACATTGGTTCCTACATTACACGCGCACAGGCCGTGGTGGATAAGGCAATAACCCTGCCCACGGGCTACTCCCTTAGCTGGTCGGGGCAATATGAATATATGGAACGGGCAAAAGAGCGTCTTGTCCTGATCGTGCCGGTCACCCTGATGCTGATCGTGTTCATCCTGTATCTGGCGTTTCGGCGCATGAGTGATGTGGCGATTATCCTGATCAGCCTGCCGCTAGCCCTAAGTGGGGGTATATGGCTGCTGTTCATGCTGGACTTCCACCTGTCGATCGCCGTTGCCGTGGGCTTTATCGCCCTCGCCGGGGTGGCGGTGGAATTGGCGGTGGTGATGATATTATTCCTCAATACCGCCCTGAAAAATATTAGGGACAACAAACCGGAAATTGACCGCTCTGATATTCAAACCGCCGTAACAGAAGGCGCGTTAATGCGGCTCAGGCCATTACTTATGACGGTCGTGACCATCTTTGCCGGATTGTTACCCATTATGCTGGGAAGTGGCACAGGATCAGAGGTCATGCAACGTATCGCCGCCCCCATGGTCGGCGGCATGGCAAGTGCTACCCTGCTAACACTGATCGTTATTCCGGCGATATTTTATCTATGGCACGGAAGAGGTGTTAAGGCTTAACTAGATTTTTTGACGAACTGGGTCAGGATGACAATCTGCTGTCCGCTAACGCGGCCTTCGATCTGTTCCGCATTATCATGGACCAGTGAGATGTTACGGACAGCCGTCCCCCGTTTGGCGGTAAAATTGGCCCCTTTAACATTCAGGTCTTTGATGAGGGTTACGGTGTCGCCCGCTCGTAACAACGCACCGTTACTGTCCAGATGTTTAACATCGTCATCATCACTCTGAGTTTCTGCCCCTGATTGAGCCCATGCCATGACATCTTCTTCCAGATAGAGCATATCCAGCAAGTCTTGTGGCCATCCCTCACCACGCAAGCGGTCAAGCATACGCCACGCCACGCCATGACATGTACTGCCGGAACGGGGGTCCACATGCTGTCATTCAAACAGCGCCAGTGATTAGCGTCAACCTTGGCGGGGTCCTCAATCTGAGAACGGCAAGTACTACAGATAAGCACCGCCTGATCCGCCGTGCCATTGGATGTCGGCGGCACATCATAAACTGCCAAACTGCCTTCCGCTCCACATAATTCACATTTGGATTCAGCTCGTGCCTGTAGTTCCTGTTCAACGCTCATCGATCTTCTCTCATATATTAAATTTACGCCTTTACATCGGATTTTGCCAAGGGATGTAAGTATTTTTGGTTGATTCAGGAATGGCAAATAAGTGTCAAAATCATAAATATTGATATTCTTGCTCTAGATTTTAACATTTAAATTACCACTAAAATTGAATACCGTTACAACTGACATGTTGGGTGTTGCCGTAAGGTAAAGAGTGGTGCCCCCAGTCGGAATCGAACCGACACGTCCAAAGGACACTGGATTTTGAATCCAGCGCGTCTACCAATTCCGCCACAGGGGCCCTGTATAGATGCTGATAAAGCACCGGGAAAGGAGAGCTGCATAATAGCGGCGAGTTTCGCAGGGTCAAGTGTCAAGATGACAAAAATTCAAATTACCGATAAATAGTTTTTTCTAACTCAAAAATACTGTATTGATGCAGACATAATTATAAATTGAGGGAATGATGTTAAGAAGCCTGTATGACTGGACGCTGAAAAAAGCAGAACACCCGAATGCCCTTTGGATATTGGCGGCATTATCATTCGCTGAAAGCTCTTTCTTCCCCATTCCGCCCGATGTCCTTCTGATTCCCATGGTGCTTGCGGCCCCCACACGGGCATGGCGTATTGCGCTCGTCTGTTCGGTAGCATCCGTATTTGGCGGCATATTTGGCTATTACATCGGCTATGCCCTGTTCGATGCGGTGGGCCAGCCGATCATTGACTTTTACGGTATGCAGGAAAAATTCATCTGGTTTCAGGCCAAATATAACGAATGGGGTGCATGGATCGTCAGTCTAGCGGGATTCTCCCCCATACCCTACAAGGTATTCACCATTGCCAGCGGCATGACGGAAATGTCTCTGAGCACTTTCATCATTGCAAGTGCGCTGTCCCGAACCGCACGTTTCTTTCTTGTGGCGGCACTGCTCTGGAAATTTGGCGCACCGATCCGCGACTTTATCGAAAAAAGACTGGGCCTTCTGACGTTGCTGTTTTTTGCCCTGTTATTTGGAAGTTTCCTTGCCCTGAAGTATATCTAGGGATATTCTGACTTAAAATATTAACGGCGATATATTTATGCAAAAAAACACCAACCTACTTGTCCTATTGATTTGTTATTTCTGGAAAAATCCTCTGGTTCTGGCTTTTCTGATGTCTGCATCCTTGATCGCGGGGGCATATGGATTTCAGTATATCGGCGGAATGGACCCTTGTGATCTATGTTGGACACAGCGTTATGCCCATTTTGCGATCCTCGGCCTATCCGGCATTGGGTTGTTGATAAAAAGCACTGCAAACATTATGGGATGGGCCACAACACTGGCCATTGATGTGAGCATCATCGCCGCTGGTTATCATGCCGGAGTAGAGCAGAAATGGTGGAAGGGGCCGGATACCTGCACCTCCAGCGGCATTGACCAGAATGCAGATATGGAATCGCTGTTTGACAATATGATGGAAGCAAATCTGGTTCTGTGCGATGAAATACCGTGGGAAATGTTCGGCATATCCATGGCCGGATATAACTTTCTAATTTCCTTGGCGGTCGGCACATTTGTCGCCTTTGCCATGGTAAGTAATTTCAGGAAGAAACATGACTGATCAGAAACCGCCATATCCGGGTGCACTGAATAAGCAACAGATGATTGATCGGTTCCTGCGCGTGGATCATGCGGGTGAATATGGCGCCGTACGCATTTATCAGGGCCAATTGGCGGTCATGGGTGACAAACACCCCATGAGCGATACTATCAAGCACATGAAAGAACAAGAAGACGTCCATCTGGAACGCTTCAACGAATTAATTCGGGACCGTGGTGCGCGCCCTTCCCTGCTGACACCATTCTGGCATGTGGCCGGATTTGCCCTTGGCGCAGGAACAGCCCTGCTTGGTGAGAAAGCCGCCATGGTCTGTACCGAAGCCGTAGAAACCGTCATAGATGAGCATTATGCGGATCAGATTGAACAATTAGGCAACGATGAAACCGCCCTTGCGGAAGAGCTTGAAAAATTCCGTTTGGAAGAGGTCGAACATCGGGAAACAGCCGTGAAACACGGCGCACATGAAGCCCCCGGTTATGAACTACTATCCGGCCTGATTAAATTCGGCTGTAAAACGGTTATCAAGATTGCCGAGCGTATTTAATATCTGGCCTAATTAACATACTTCTATTGTCTGGATGAAATTTCCCATTTGACTTGACCTTAATAATTAATAATGACATGTTATAACTTAACATAACGAGGAGGGTTATATGAATAATCTATCAGATCTCATTAGAAGAATTAAAATTTGCCTTATCACCTTTATACTATTTTTAGGAACCACATCACCTCTTTTAGCACAAGTGTCCTGCCACAGGCCGAGCGGTTGGCATGTTAGCGAACAGACATTCAAATGCCCTCTAGGGGGAAAAGAATTCACGGCTTTTGCTTTTGGAACACATTCAGTAATGGGTCGGCGTCTTGATTGGAAACCTATTTCATCGGCACAATTTCCCAGACCACTCCCCGTCTGTCCAGACAATGGCTTTATTATGTATAAGACGACATTCACGCAAGAGGAAATACAAGCTGACAATGAAATTTTTAAAACACCCGCCTATCAGTCGCTGTTGAAAGAAAATAGCCCATATTTTCTTTTCAGTTATTTATTAAAACAAAGAAAACAAAAAGCCGATCACTGGTATCTCATATTGCAGGCTTCATGGGAAACCGAAGGATGTGCGCCGGAGTTAAATAAGAAATATTTGGAAATGGCTATTGAAAAACTTCTATCTTCACTAAAAAAGGACAAATCATTCTCAGAAAACTGGTGGTCTAAACAACTGCTTATTGCAAATTTATATCGCAGGACAGGCAAATTTGATCTGGCCCTTTCTTATCTTGACAGATTGCCAAACGATAAACTCCCCGCTGGCGAATATCTTGGTAAATTAAAGGAAAAAATTTCACAGTTTGCCCAGAAAAGTGACATGTCTCCACAAAGCAGTCGAGACTGAAATAACAATTACATTTCCAGCTCTGTATCCCAATATAAAAAATCCCGCCAACTGTCATGTAGATAGTTTGGCGGGTAGGATCGTCCGATATTCTGCATGGCATAAACTGTGGGCCTATGGGGCTTTGAACGCAAATGCATTCCGGCCTCTTTTGGCGTTCTCCCGCCCTTTTTACGGTTGCATGGCGGACAAGACGACGTGATGTTATCCCATGTTGTCCTGCCGCCTTTTCGCCGCGGGGTCACATGATCAAATGTCAATTCACGCCCGTTACCGGCGTTGAAACCACAATATTGACAAGTAAACCGATCACGCAGAAAAAGATTAAATCTTGTAAAACTGGGGAATGCACCGGGGGTAATATATTCTTTTAGGGATATGACACTGGGCAACCTGATTTGTGATGAGGTGGAGTGAACCACCTTATCATATTCTTCAATGACGATCACACGGCCAAGGTAAACCGCCTTGATCACATCCTGCCAGCACCATAGCGACAGGGGAAAATAGCTCAACGGTCTAAAATCCGCATTCAGCACCAGCGCGGGACAGAAATCCAACGAAACATGGCGAACATCATGAGCATGAGACAGGGGCAGTATAAATCTCCTCTAATATTTCTCATGGAAAATAGTATAACATCATTATGGTTAATACTGAATTATTTCTTGCGGATTTTTCTCTCCACCGTAAAGTGGGAATTATGAGAAATGCTCAACAAATTATTACACGCTTTGCCCCAAGCCCCACGGGGCATTTGCATCTGGGTCATGCCTATTCTGCCAAACTCGCCCATGACTTTGCCCATAAACATGGTGGGCGATTTTTGCTCAGGATCGAGGATATTGACCAATCCCGCTGCAAACCGGAATATGAGGATGCCATATACGAAGATATGGCATGGATTGGCCTGAAATGGGAAACGCCCGTACGGCGGCAGTCAGACCATATGAGTGATTATACGGAGGCTTTGCATATATTAGATCAGAAGGGCGTTCTGTTCCCCTGCTTCTGTACCCGTAAGGACATCCGGCGCGAGATAGAAGAATCGGGCCGCGCCGCCCATAGCTCGGAAGGCCCATTGTACCCCGGAACCTGCCGCAAGCTCACGGCAGAGGAAAGACAATCCCGCCTTGATGACGGCACGCCCTATGCCCTGCGGCTTGATATGGCAAAGGCTCTCGAGCTTGTGGGGGATGAAAAGCTCACATGGACCGACCTTGAAGCCGGAGAACTCATTGCCAACCCAGAAGAACTGTTGGGCGATGCGGTGTTGGCCCGCAAGGATATTCCCACCAGCTATCATCTGTCTGTGGTGGTCGATGACCATCTGCAAAATATCAGCCATGTGATAAGGGGCAAAGACTTGTTCCATGCCACACATCTGCACAAATTATTACAATTTCTACTAGGCTATGATACGCCCATATATTTGCATCATGATCTGCTAACCGATGAGAATGGATGGCGCTATGCCAAGCGGGACAATAGCAAAACTTTGCGTTCCATGCGTGAAAATGGCGAAGAAATTAAACTATAATTACTTCTTATCTGCATCCCGTTTTTTTACAGCAGCTTTGTTTAGGTCGGAGACTGCGACCCATGCCTCATTAGGCACAAGAACGCTCATGGAATAATGGGCGATTTTCCAGCCCTCACCCTGTTTTAATAAAACACCGGTTCCGCGAAATAATCCCCATTTTTCGGATTCTGTGATCTCATCAAACCACGCCACATTATTATCCGGTGAAAAGGCAACATTGCGTTCAATGGCTTTATAGGCCCAGCCAGTGCCTTCCTTGAACCGTTCCGCCACATATGCCCTGAAATCAGGATTTAAAGGCCAGCGTTCCCAGTCATCGGTACCCATAAAAACACCGTCTTTGGTGAAATACCCAAGGTAGCGTTTCTCGTCTGCTTTTGCCGCCGCATCATGGAAGCCATCCATAAGCGCGTTAATTTCAGCTTTATCATCAGATGCCATTGCGGGTGCCTCCCCCATAATAAAAATAAAAGAAATCAGACATATTATCCATTTCATTATAGTTCTTCCTTTTCCGCCTTTTTCGCCACGATCCAGAATATCAGGTTTGGACATATTCTTTTGATCCACAGCCCCATTCTTTCTTCCAGTTTTGAAACCACAATTTCTTTTTTACCCTTAGCCAGTCCCCGAACCATAATTTTAGCGGCCTTGGTTACATCCATACCCGTTTTAATATATTCTTCCATAACATTATGACGGCTGCCATCGCCGCTAAGAGCATTTTCAGATATAGCGGTTTTTATAAAACCCGGCGTGATGCAGGTGACTTTAATATTATGGGGGCGTACTTCTGTTCTAAGGGCATCAAAGAAACCCATCATGGCGTGCTTAACCGCACAATAGCCCGTCCTGAAGGCCACACCGATTTTACCGGCAACACTTGCTGTTACAGCTATATGTCCGCTTTTCTGATCTATCATTATGGGTAATACCTGCTTGGTGAGGGCTATCTGTCCAAAAACATCAACTTCGAACAATTTTCGGTATGTGCTCATCTCCGTATCAACGCAATATGACCGTTGTCCGACACCTGCATTATTAAGTAACAGATCAATACGTCCGTAATAATCCATCACCTGTTTCACCACAATGGGCAGGCTGTCTTCCGCTGTCACATCAAAGGGTAAAATCAGCACATCTTTGGAATCAATATTCTTTGCAACCCGCAAAAGCTCATCTTCGCGCCGCGCAGAAAGCACCAGCTTGGCACCTGCACGGGCCATTTCATAGGCCACGGCTTCCCCGATACCCGACGAGGCCCCCGTAATCCAAACCACTTTATCCTGAAACATACATTCCTCCCATTTCTATAGTTGCACTATAGGTGAAATGAGAGGAAGCTCAACCTAATAAGGGTAACTGTTGTGGCGACGACCTACCACAGCGGCAATGTCTGCCATAATATCAGTCATCTGATAATCTTTCGGCGTATAAATACGGGTCACACCCATATCCAATAGCGTCTGTTCGTCCTCTTTAGGTATAATCCCACCGACCACAACGGGAACGGCCCCTAACCCGGCTTCTTCCATCAATGCCATGACTTGGGCGACCAAAGGAATATGGGAGCCGGACAGGATCGACAGCCCCACACCGTGAACTTTATTGGCAAGAGCAGAGGATACAATCTCATCAGGGGTCAGACGGATACCGTCATAGAAAACTTCCATCCCCGCCTGTGCGGCACGGACGGCAATCTGCTCTGCCCCGTTGGAATGTCCATCAAGGCCCGGCTTGCCCACCAGAAAGCGTAATTGCCCACCAAGCGTTTTGGATATTTCACCGACTTTTTGTCTGATTTCCGCGAATTTATCATCATCCACCTGTGCAGTCACACCTGTTGGTGCGCGATATTCACCGAACACTTCTCGTAAAGCCTGCCCCCATTCGCCGGTGGTAACACCCGCCTTCGCCGCCGCGATGCTCGGTTCCATGATATTACGATCAGAAGACGCTGCTTGCTTAAGATCAGCAAGGGCCTTTTTCACGGCATTATCATCTCTTCTCTCCCGCCATTCATTAAGACGTGCGATCTGTTCAGTCTCTGCCTGCGGATCAACGGTCATGATACCACCATCCTCATCGGACATAAGCGGTGATGGGGCGGTTTCCAGAAACTTATTAACCCCAACAACGATCTGTTCTCCGCTTTCGATGGCCTGAATACGCTTACTGTTAGATTCTACCAGTAAGTTTTTCATATAAGCACTTTCCACCGCCGCGATTGCACCACCCATATCCTCAATGCGCTTGATTTCTGCGCGTGTCTCAGTTTTCAGGCTCTCAACCTTTTCATCCATCACAACCGAACCATCAAACAGATCACCATATTCAAGCAGATCGGTTTCCATAGCCATAATCTGTTGCAGGCGCAGTGACCATTGCTGATCCCACGGGCGGGGAAGCCCCAGGGCCTCGTTCCATGCGGGAAGCTGTACGGCGCGCGCTCTGGCTTTTTTGCTGAGCACCACGGCGAGCATTTCTATCATAATCCGATAAACATTATTTTCCGGCTGCTGTTCGGTCAGCCCCAATGAATTCACCTGTACCCCATATCGGAAGCGGCGGTATTTTGGATCTTGCACACCATATCGTTCCAAGGTGATCTCATCCCACAATTCCACAAAGGCACGCATCTTGGCAATTTCAGTTACAAAGCGCAGCCCCGCATTTACGAAAAAACTGATCCGGCCAACGACCTTGGGGAAATCCTCTTCCGCTACCTGTCCGCCAGCTTTGATGGCATCCAGAACCGCAATGGATGTCGCAAGTGCAAAGGCCAGTTCCTGTGTCGGGGTCGCGCCCGCTTCCTGTAAGTGATAGCTACAGACATTAGTCGGGTTCCAGCGCGGAATTTCCTTGTAAGTAAAGCTGATCACATCGGTAATCAGACGCATACTGGGTTCCGGCGGAAAAATATAAGTTCCGCGACTGAGATATTCCTTGATGATGTCATTCTGCACCGTGCCGGATAGTTTCGTGCGATCTACGCCCTGTGCCTCTGCCGCCGCCACAT
>JAGLJX010000057.1 GCA_023142175.1 Emcibacter sp. | reverse complement strand
TTTCCCCTTCCTTTATACCGCCATCGATAACAACCAGTTTCCCCTGTTTATAGAGAATATTTACTGGTCGGATTTCCAGTTTATTATTGGCTGTTGCCACGTAAACGCGGCCCTGATTAACGGCCTTTCGGGGTAAAACCAGCATTTCCCGCGCCGGGGCATAAAATTCAACTGCCACATACATACCTTTTAGAAGGGGCGGACGTTTGCCAGGAATGATATCTCGGTAAGGGTTATTGACCGCGACAACCAGACTGAGTGTATTGCGGGTCGGATCAATAGATTCGCCTAAACGTAATAGCTCCCCCTGCCAGTTTGCAAAATTTGTTGTATCACCAACCAGACTGACATTTGCCCCAAGCTGCATTTGTGAGAATGCTTTTTGCAGGTCTTCCGGTTTCTGTAGGTTGACGGCTTCTCTGCCAAGGCCGGCAATCAGGGGGGAAAACTGGTTCATGGTTATCTGGGCATCGATTTCAACAGCCTGAGTCCCCAGTGCCTCAAACAACAAATTGCTGACTGCCACAAATTCACCCTTCTCAACGGAAACCGTACCGATGCGCGCATCAAAGGGCAGAATAATTTCAGTCCGCCCCAAGGTATCCTGACTTTGGGCAAGCTGAGTTTTTGATTTTTTGATTTGTGCTTTTGTGGCGGCTTTGCGGCTGGCATAGGTGGCAAGTTTGCCCTTTAATTCTTCTACTTGCTGCTGCAATAGCAAGACTTTCTGCTCCTGTCCGTCCATGGTCGAACGGGTGATGACCCGCTTATCCCACAGGATACGAAACCGCCCCACTTCCTTTTGGCCAATCTCAAGGTTTTTTCGGGCAATGTCCAAAGACCGTCTTGTGCTTTTTTCTTCAATTTCCAACTGCTTCAGCGAAGATTGGCTGCTGGTTAATCCGGCTTTACTCTGGTCCAGAGAAAATTCAAATGTGGTGGGTTCAATGCGCAAAACCACTGTGCCTTTAGCCAGACTGGCACCTTTTTTCAAATCGGGATGGATATAGCTGATCTTGCCGCTGATCTCGGTTCTGGCTTTTAGTAAAACAGTAGGTTCCACATGGCCATAGGCTGTTGCTCGCGCCCGAAAGGGAATTTTCCGTGCGGTAATGACGCTTACGGTTCTGGTGGGAAATTGCAATTCTTCATATTCAATTGCGGGTTTGATTTTTACGATAACAATCACCAAAAGCAGTGCGGTCGTAAAAATCAGAGGCAGGATAACTGCTTTTCTCATGAATTGTTTCATAGGGTGCCTTGCATTTATCATTTGTCTGATCTGTCAGCGAATATATTACTAAATCACCAAAACCTATGTGACCAAAGTCACTATATTGAAGGTTTTAAAAGCTCAAAATGTTATTTAGAGGCCGCAATAGGGATAAAATAAAATACTATTCAGTTGAACACCCGGCCTACGCATTACGAATGCGTTACACTACCAACTGAGCTACAGCGGTATAATTATGTGTTATAAATAGGCAATCATGCCGTTTCCGACAAGTAGAATCTTTCGGGAAAGACCCTATTCAGACACCATTTTCCATGATCCATCGTCCTGCAAACAGGCCGTGCCATAAGCCTCTTCTGTTTTGCCGCTGATGGTGATGGATTGCTGAAATTCCCGACATGTTTTGCCAGCTGAATTTATTCCTTCACGCCTCGTGACTACATAGCCCTGAGACTCACCACTATTCCAGTTAATTCTCTCGCCTATATTGGCGGACGTTGCCCTGACCTGAGCTGCCTCATGCTCGCGCTGGCCCTGCTCGTTCAGATTATCCAGCAATTTCAGGGTAATAGCGGTAAAAGCCAGCCATTTCCAAGCGTCATTATCGGATAGGTGGTTGCCATAACCCCAGTAAACATGGCCGTAAGGACGGACAACGGCTATCTCACCCACATGGCGGCGGCGGGGGGCTACCACAAGCAGGTCACGCCCGCCCCGACGTTCGTAATGCTTATTGCCTTTATGTTTGTCCCTGTTCCAGCGGTTATCCTTATGGGCCTTATTCTTATTTTTATTCTTGTTGCTCTTGCCCTGTGCCTGAGCGATACCGCCGGTATCAATGGCGGTAAAATAGCCCGCAACGGGCATGATAAAGGTTGCCGACAGGGCGATGACCGTAGATTTGAAAAATAAAGACTTCATGTTAAATCCTCATGGTTTTTTATGACGATGCTAAATTACAATAGAAACCTTAAAAAATTAAAAACAAAAAACCGAAATTTAAATCAGTCTATACAAGTATTGACAATAAAATCCCCATGCGGTCTATTCGGGATAGTTCATGGGATGGATCTATGCAGCAATATTTTTTTGAAAAAGCTTACCTGACCAGCGGGTGGCATGAGAATGTCAGCATTATGGTTGATGACAGCGGGTTTATCTGCGCTGTTACGCCGGATTCCCGTGAGGTCAGGGTAGAAATAACATCCGGCTTTGCCGTCCCCGGCTTTCCCAATAGCCACAGTCACGCTTTTCAGAGAACCCTCGCCGGACGGACGGAATATAAGGCAAGTCATCAGGATAACTTCTGGGGCTGGCGGAATTTGATGTATCAGTTTGCGGGGGCCATAGATCCGGATGATTTAACCAATATCGCTTCCTACCTTTATCTTGAAATGCTCAAAGCCGGATATAGCGCCGTAGCGGAGTTTCATTATCTCCATCATCAGGTGGGTGGCGTGGCTTATGATGATCCTGCTGAAATGTCGCTGGCTATTGTGGAGGCCGCAAAGACGGTGGGCATTGGCCTTACCCATCTGCCGGTGCTTTATATGCAGGGCGGCTTTGATAACGCGTCACTGGAAAAAAACCAGCTTCGGTTTGGTCATGACGTGACCTCATACCTGCGCCTGTTGGAGCGTTTGAAGGATCAGCATCTGGGCGTTGCCTTTCATAGCCTGCGGGCGGTGCCGAAAGCGGCAATGGCCGAAATCATGACCGTCATAGGCCCAAAAATGCCGATCCATATTCATATTGCAGAGCAGGAAAAAGAGGTCGCGGATTGTGTGGAATATTATGGACAACGTCCCGTCGAATGGCTGCTGTCTAATCTGGATGTTGATCCGCGATGGTGTCTTGTCCATGCTACCCATATGACGGCGGATGAAACCGCGGCGCTGGCAAAATCCGGCGCGGTGGTGTCTCTCTGCCCTATCACCGAAGCCAATCTTGGTGATGGTTTTTTCCCACTGGCCAATTTTCTGAGCCACGGCGGGCGCATTTCCATCGGCTCGGACAGCAACAGCCTGATTGACCCCATGGAAGAAGTAAGATGGCTTGAATATGGCGCACGTCTTGTGACACAGCAGCGAAATATTGCCGCATCTGATGCCGACCCCCATACGGGCAGCCGCCTGTTCAATGCCATTCAAAGCGGTGGCGCACAGGCTTTAGGTCAGAAAACTGGTGCCATTGCAGTCGGTTACAGGGCGGATATAATCATTCTGGATGGCGCTTTGTTAAGTCAGCTTCCCGAAAAAAATATACTGGATGCGGTCATATTCGGCGGCAACCGGGGTGACATCAGCAATGTCATGGTGGCCGGAAAATGGCGCATAAGAGACAGGCATCATGCTCTGGAACAAGAAATAATTTCCAACTATCACAAAACCATAGCCAAGCTCAGGGATTGATATGAAACAGACGACAGCCCTTCCTCTATATCAAAAGGTTAAAAAGCACATCACCGACCAGATTGAATCCGGTGATTTAAAGCCGCACGATAAAATTTCGTCCGAGAATCAACTGGTCAGGATATTTGGTATATCCAGAATGACCGTTAACAGGGCGGTACGGGAATTAACCGATGAGGGGTTTCTGGTGCGTCTTGCCGGAGTCGGCACATTTGTCGCCGAACCCAACGCCCAGAGCCATTTGTTGGAGGTTCATGATATTGCCGATGAAATCCGCGCCCGGGGCCACCATTATTCCAGAGAGATTATGGCGCAGGCACATATGGCGGGCAAGACAGATATTTTATCGCGTATGTCCCTGCCCCCGACATCAGATATTTTTCACTGCCTGATCCTTCATTATGAACAACATATGCCGATTCAGCTGGAAAACAGATATGTAAATCCCGCAATATTTCCTGATTTTGGTCAGGTTGATCTGACTAAAATTTCGCCGTATGAATATTTAATGGGCGAGGCTCCCATGCAGCGGGCGGAGCATGTGGTATCTGCCATCAGCCCCAGAAATTCTGTCCGCAAAGCCCTGAAATTAAAAGAGAATGAACCCTGCCTGCTGCTGGAACGGCGCACTTGGGTAAAAGATCAGGTCGCCACCTATGTCCAGCTTTACCATCCGGGCACACGCTATAGCTTGAAGGATCAGTTTATTTAATTAAATTTATATTGTGGATCACCGCATCGGCAATGAAATCATGGGGGCCAAGGTGGGGGGCTATATGAAATTTGAAAGCGGGATATTTCTCTCTGGCGACGTCAATTTTGTCGTGAATATCGGTTAGCAGATGGCCCGAAAATAATAAAAACGGCAGGACGATAATATGGGGGTAATGGGACTGGCCCGCCTGATTAAGGGCTACTTCCAGAAGCGGGGCGCTGGTCTGGAAATAACAATATCTGCTATCACCAAAGTCTATCCATTCGTGTAGTTTCTGACATAGATTTATGATCTGGTCAGCTATAATGAGGTCCTTGGACCCACGCCCGATCACCAATAATTTACAGTCTTCCAGATCAGCGTCCGGTAGGACGGATTGTATGGCCGCGGTGGCGGCTTCTATGACCGGCAGGGTAAGGCCAAGGGCGGAACCATACCGCAGATCAACATCAGGATGGCTTTCTTTGAACTGCGCCAATATTTCCGGAATATCTTCTTTTGTATGACCCGCGTTATAGATCGTTACGGGCTGAACAATAATATCCCGTATGCCCCGATCATAAATATGTTGCAGACCCTCGCTGATGGCGGGTGTGTTAAATTCAAGGAAGGCTCCTGTGACAGACAGGGGGTCAAGCCTTTCCTGAATTTTTCTCACCAGACAATGAAATTCAGTAGCGGCCTCTGGACCCCGGCTGCCATGGCCGCATAAAAGTACAGCGGATTGAATTTTAGTCTTCTGTGCCAAATTTAATGCCTTGTGCCAAGGGGAGTTCGGTTGAGTAATTCAGGGTGCTGGTCATGCGCCGCATATAGGCTTTCCAGGCATCCGAACCACTTTCGCGCCCACCGCCGGTTTCTTTTTCGCCGCCAAATGCGCCGCCGATTTCGGCGCCACTTGTGCCGATATTCACATTGGCAATACCACAATCACTGCCGTATTCGCAGGTGAAAGTTTCGGCTTCCAGAACATCGCGGGTGAAGATAGCAGACGACAAGCCCTGCGGCACGTCATTCTGTCGGGCGATGGCCTCGCTAAGATCAGTATATTTGAAAATATAGAGGATCGGGGCGAAGGTCTCTTCCTGCACATTGGCCCCTTCTGCGGTCAATTCCACGATAGCCGGATTGACATAATAGGCGTCGGGATATTTATCTTCCAGCGCCCGACCACCACCGATGATTTCACCACCATTTGATTTGGCTAAGGCGAGTGCAGTTTCCATATTGTCAAAAGATTGCTTATCAATTAACGGCCCGACAAGTGTTGCCGGATCAAGGGGGTCGCCGAGGGCAAGTCCACCATATGATTTTTTCAGACGGGACACCAGACTGTCATAGACATCTGCGTGAACAAAGACCCGTCTGGTCGAGGTGCAACGCTGACCGCAAGTGCCCACCGCGCCAAACAGGATACCCTGAAAAGCCAGATCAAGATCGGCTGAGGGGGCAACGATAATGGCGTTATTGCCGCCAAGCTCCAGTATGCTGCGACCAAAGCGCGCCGCCACAACTGGCCCGACGATACGGCCCATGGCACAGCTTCCTGTGGCACTAATCACCGGAACTCGTTTGTCGGCAACCATAACTTCGCCGATATCACGCTCACCAATTAATGTCTGGCTTAAATTCGCAGGCGCATCATCGCCGAAGCGCGCGCAGGCCTGCTCAAATAGTTTCTGGCAGGCAATGGCGGTCAGCGGGGTTTTTTCTGATGGCTTCCAGATCACACTATCGCCGCAGACCAGCGCCAGTGCCGTATTCCATGCCCAGACAGCCACGGGGAAATTAAAGGCGGATATTATGCCAACCGGCCCCAGCGGCTGCCAATATTCGCGCATTTTATGTCCGGGTCGTTCGGAGGGTATGGTCAGGCCGTATAGCTGACGGCTGAGGCCGACGGCAAAGTCGCAAATGTCGATCATTTCCTGAACTTCGCCCAGACCTTCCTGATAAATCTTGCCACATTCAAGCGCAACCAGTGAGCCAAGGGCATCTTTCTTTTCCCGCAGTATTTCACCCAAGAGCCGGACAAGCTCGCCGCGTCTTGGTGCCGGCACCATGCGCCAGTCTTTAAAGGCTGTAACAGCGGCGGCAATTTTATCCTGCGCCGCATTTTCGCTATCCATATGAACCGAGGCGATAAGGGCACCATCACGGGGGCTATAGACATCAAGCGCACCGCCGATAAGGTCGTTATCGGTCAGGTTTAACTGGCTAAAAATTTCTTGAATGTTCATTATATTATCCTCTGGTATTTATTTTTATATAATAACTCAAATAACAATAAATGTGGGCTAATATCAATTAAAAAACACCATTAAGTAATATTTATGATAACTATATATTTATGAGTTTTCCATCTGAACCAATAGTGATAATAGGCGGTGGCCCGGCAGGAGTTTTTAGCGCCTGTGGGCTGGTGGCCCTTGGGGCTGATGTTATCCTGATCACCCGCCCCCGGCCCTTTCCCGCGTGGGAGGGGATGTCGGAGCGTCCGATGAATAGTTTGCGCCGGTTTGGTTTTGATGAAACCATAGCGAGCGTCGGCCCCATGGTGGAGCGGGCGGCCCACTGGAACGGAAACTCCCAAATTCAGAATCGGGAATATATCCTCGACCGTCAGCTATTTGATCAGGCTTTGTTGAGAGATGCAAAAGCCAAAGGCGTCACCGTGATAGAAGGGCGCATAGATAAGGTGGAACGCGATGGGGAAAAATGGCATATTTCATACGGCTCAGAGACGCTAACAACAGAATTTCTGGTGGAGGCCCGTGGCCGGGAATCTCGCATAGGCCGTAAATTGATGACGGGCTATGATGATTATATTACCGCGCCTGCAACCTCGGCCCTTTTAAAATCCTACAATGTGTCATCTGATCTTGTTGCGATGACCTCAGTGGCTTCGTTCCCTGCGGGTTGGGCGTGGTATCTGCGCGACGGGCAGGGTACGGCCATCCTACAGATATTTGTCAGCAGCGAGAAGGGGGAACTGCCTTCGAAAGAGGGGCTGGACAAGTATTTTTCACAATTGATAGATCAGTTGCCCGAAGCAGAAGGATGGCTACGCGGTGCCGAAGCCCATGATGACCAAGTGTCTGTTCGTACCGCCGCCGCCACTAAAGTAACGCCGGTTGCGGGTGATGATTTTCTGGTGGTTGGTGATGGTTCTCTGGCGCTGGACCCCCTGTCAGGTAACGGGATTTTTTATGCCATCGGCTGTGGACTCGCGGCGGCTCCGGTGATCAATACTCTATTGCAAAAACCAGAGGATGCTAAGCTGGCATTGCAGTTTTATCAGGAACGCATTGATTTTGCCTTTGAAGGTGGCTGCCTTATGGGGCGCGAATTTTACGCATCCGAACAGCGTTGGCCTGAAGCTCCTTTCTGGAAGGCACGCAGCAGCTGGCCACCCGGAGAGGCAACCTCACACCCCGACCCTTTATCAAAACCTTATGAAATATGCAAAAAACCGGTTGTTAAAGACGGGTTTATCTCACAGGAAGACCTTATTGTGACCGCAGACCACCCGCGCGGGGTCTGGACATTGAATGATATTCCTTTGGTGGAATTGGTTACCTTAATAAAGAATGGTAAAGTTGGGGATGCTGACAATGCCAAGAAATTTGGCGTGGATATAAAGAATGTGGTATCGGCGCGAAAATGGCTCGCTGCCAGAAGTATCATTGATTAGGGAAATATGGCCGCTTCGATAACCAAGATACAATATGCCTTGAGCTGGGCTGGAAAATTCATCCGGCCTGAGGTGAAATCCTTGAGCCTTGTCATGCTGCTGGCGGCTTGTATGACCGGCTTTGCGCTGGCCCAACCTTATTTTACCAAGATATTAATCGATGACGGCCTGATGGTTGGCAATATGGATATGGTGATCCGTTTTGCCAGCCTGATCGTCATCATGGCATTTGTGGTATTCGTGGTCAGTGGCTTTAACCGCTGGCTTTATGTGGGGTTGTCTGGCCGGATCTTATTCCGCCTGCGCGAGGATGTTTATGATCATCTGATGAAATTATCGCCGGAGTTTTTCGGCGCTTGGCGTACGGGCGATATTGTCTCGCGTCTGGACGGTGACGTGGCAGAGGTACAGCGCTTTTCCACCGACAGTCTGCTGGCGGTGGTCAATGGCACATTGTCCCTGATCGGCTCTCTGGTGATCATGCTGGTGCTTAGCTGGCAACTGACCCTGATCGCCTTTGCCTTGCTGCCGCTACAGGTCTTGTTCCTGCGCCGGATGCGACCAAAGGTGGAAAAGGGAAGTCGCAAATTAAGAGAAAAATCCGCCGATGTGAGCAGTTTTTTCATTGAAACACTGCCCTCGGTAAAATTCATTCAGTCCATGACGGGGACGAAGCATGAGCAGGATAGGCTGAGCCGCCTCAACCATAGCTATCTTGATGAATTGCTGAAATTACAGATCATCAATCATGTGACCGGTGGTATTCCGGGCTTGCTGACCACCATCGCCACCGCTTGTGTCTTCATTGGGGGCGGTTATTTTGTCACGCAGGGCGCGGCGACCATTGGGACGTTGATTGCCTTTTCCGCCTATATGGCGCGGGCAACGGGGCCGGTGCAGACCTTCCTTGGGCTATATGTAGCCTATCAGCGGGCCATGGTCAGTCTGGTGCGGGTGCAGGAGCTGAAAGACCAGAAAATTGCTGTAACCGATCCGGAAAAACCCACCCTGATCGGGGCGGATACCCGTGGCGAAATCAAGCTGGATCAGGTGAGCTTTTTTTATGAAGAGGGCAGAGGGGTTAAAGAGGTCTCGCTTCATATTAAGCCCGGTGAAAAGATATTGATTACCGGACCGTCGGGTTCTGGCAAATCAACCCTGATCAATCTTCTTCACCGTCATTATGACCCCGTTGCGGGTAGTATTTCACTGGACGGGGTGGCCTATCCTGATCTGTCGCTGAAAGAATTGCGCGCCGTCATTGCCGTTGTCGATCAGAATACCATCCTGTTTCATGGCACGGTGCGGGATAATATTTCCTACGGGGTCAAAGATGCCACACAGGAACAGGTGGCGGACGCCGCCAAGGCCGCCCGTATTGATGACTTTATTGATAGTCTGCCCCAAGGATATGATACCCCTGTAGGCGAACGGGGCGCACAATTAAGCGGTGGTCAGAAACAGCGGCTTTCCATTGCCCGCGCCCTGCTGATGAATCCGCAGGTGCTGATACTGGACGAAGCTACGTCGGCGGTAGACCCGGAAACCGCAGCGGAATTTCAGGCGATGCTGGACCGGAATTTTTCCGACCGCACCCGCATCATCATCAGCCATCATGTGGGGGTTATCCGAAATATAGACCGGGTCTTTTCCATGAAAGCCGGCATATTGACGGAGATCACGGCATGACGGTGCGCTTAGGATTGGTGGATAGCGGGGTATCGGAAAGTCAGGTGGAAAATGTTAATGCCTTCATGGCGGGTGGAACCCGACCAGATATGCTGGGTCATGGCACATTGGTTTGCGAGGTCATATTGCATCATGCGCCCAGTATTCAGCTTTATAATGCTCAGGTATTTGATGACAGCGGGGTGACAACCGCGCGGCAAGTGGCGGCGGCCATAGACTGGTTGGTCACGGAAAAAGTTGATATGATAAACCTAAGTCTGGGACTGGCCCATGACCGGCCTGTACTTGGCGCGGCCTGCGCCCGCGCTGTGGATGCCGGAATTATTCTAATTGCCTCCGCGCCGGCGCAGGGGGCGGCGGTTTATCCCTCGTCTTATGCGGGGGTCATTCGGGCCACTGGGGATGCCCGTTGCGCGCTCGGGGAAATATCTTATCTGGATAGTGATCAGGCAGATTTCGGGGGCTGTCCGCGTGGTATAAACGCATCTTCCCGCGTGGGCGGTGCCAGCATGGGCACGGCTCATATCTCTGGACTGGTTGCAGAGTTTTTGCAGGCTGGCGGAGACAGTAACTCCGTACTTGAATGGCTTGTCTCCTGCGCAAAATATGTTCATAATGAAAGCCGGACGGAATAGGGCGGACATATGTCGAAAAATATCTCCATCGCAGGATCAGAAGACTGGTTGATCAGATTGAACAAGACCATCGCCAAGCTGGGCCGTGCTGAATTTGAAGACAGCCTGTTTGATCTGGTCAATGCGGTGGTGCGGGTGGATCATTGTGTGGTTTTTATCAATAATAATGATGGTACAACCGCTCATCTTTTCACTAAAAGCAAATTGAGTGACGACATTTGCCGTTCTCTCGCCAAGGCCTATACGGAGCGCTTTCATGTTCGTGATCCGAAGCTTGGTGCTGTGGGGGAATCATTGCCAAGGCCCGATGACACCCGGGTGACGCTTTTGCCTCAAACCCCGGCGGCGGATTACGATGCGGGTTATAAGGCCCGGTTTTTCACCGATACCGGTCTGGTGGATAAAGTCTCCAGCCTATTACAGACCCGCAAATATACTATTTATTGCAGTTTTTACCGTCTGGAAGAAAGTGGTCGGTTTGAGCGCCGGGAATTTGAGGAACTGTCGCGGATATTGCCCATCCTGACCAATCTGATTTTTAAACATTCCCGCCTTTGGGGGCTGAAAGAAAAAGAAATCCATCCCGACCCGATCATCACCCAAGTGCCGCTGAGTCGTACCGCCGATGCATCCGCCAATCTTCTGGATGCCAAAAATGAGGTTTTTGCCAATTTAACAGACCGGGAACAGCAGGTTTGCTTCAGGATTTTGCAGGGACTAACATCCGAGGCCATATCCCTTGATCTGAAGGTTGCCATATCAACCATTCATACCTATCGCAAGCGGGCCTATGGCAAGCTCGGCATTTCTTCCCAGAATGAGCTTTTTAGTCTGTATCTTGAATTTGTCCCTATCTATGAGGACAGACGTAATATTGTTTAATATCTATAATAATATCTAAATTGTAAAATATCTAAATCAGGAAATATGAAATCATGACTGAAAAGAAATTTGCCTCACAGGCCGATATGGAAGAAAAGAAAATCACTTTTACTAAATTGTCTGATCATGCCTATGCCTTTACCGCAGAAGGCGATCCTAATACTGGTGTGATTATCGGCGATGATTGTGTCATGGTTCTGGATACTCAGGCAACACCCGTGATGGCTCAGTTGGTGATTGATCAAATCCGCACTGTAACTGATAAACCTATTAAATATGTTGTGCTGACCCATTATCACGCTGTGCGGGTTTTGGGCGCATCGGGATATGAGCCGGAGCATATTATTTCAAGCATGGATACGCGGGATTTGATCGTCGAGCGCGGCGAGCAGGATTATAAATCTGAATATGAACGTTTCCCGCGCCTGTTTGATGCCATTGAAAGCGTGCCTGGTCTCACATGGCCGACACAGACCTTCAAAGGTGAAATGACCATTTGGTTAGGGTCCGTGGAAGTGCAGCTGAAACAGGTTGGCCGTGGTCATACCAAGGGCGATACCATAGCATGGCTGCCACAGGACAAAGTGTTGTTCAGTGGTGATCTGGTTGAATTTGGTGCGACCCCCTATACGGGCGACGCCTATCTTGAAGACTGGCCGGCTACATTGGATAATCTTGTGGCGATGAAGCCTGAAAAACTGGTTCCCGGTCGTGGGGATGCGCTTATGTCGGCGGAACAATGCCTTAAGGGTCTGACCGAAACCCGCGCTTTTATCAGCGATATGTATGGCTCGGTCAAGTCATGTCAGGCAAAGGGCATGGATCTGAACAGCACCTATAAGGCAACGATGGAGCTATTGGCGCCTAAATATGGTCACTGGGTGATTTTTGAACATTGTCTGCCCTTTGATGTGACCCGTGCTTATGATGAATGTCAGGGCATCCGTGATCCGCGTATCTGGACCGCAGAACGGGACAAACAAATGTGGCTGGACCTCGAAGGTTAGGAAATAATGCAATGTTAAGTACATATACATGGCCTGAATATGACTATGTCCAGTCAGAAGATCAGAAAAACACCGGCACCATCAAAAGACATCCTGTTGTTGTCATCGGTGCGGGCCTGATCGGGCTGACCGCCGCACTGGATTGTGCCAAGCGCGGTATTCCGGTGATTGTTATGGATGATAATAATACGGTAAGCATTGGCTCGCGCGCCGTATGTTATGCCAAGCGGCCCTTGGAAATATGGGACCGGCTCGGTGTGGCAGATCGGGTGGTTGAAAAGGGTATCAGCTGGAAATTGGGCAAGGTTTTCTTTAAGGAAGATCTGGCTTACGAGTTCGACCTGCTGCCTGAAGAAGGCCATAAAATGCCCGCCATCACTAATCTTCAACAATATTACTGTGAAGAATTTCTGGTGGATGAGGTGCTCAAGCATAGCGACCTGATCGACCTGCGGTGGAAGCATAAAATAATCAGCCTGACCCAGCATGATGACTATACTGCTCTGCAGGTGGAAACACCGGACGGGGTATTCACAATGGAGAGCGACTGGGTAATCGCCTGTGACGGGGCGAGCAGCAATATACGCGATATGGTTCATGCCTCCTTCACCGGACAGTTCTTTCAGGATCGCTTCCTGATTGCCGATGTGGTGATGAAAGCGGATTTTCCCACCGAACGCTGGTTCTGGTTTGATCCCCTGTTTCATAAGAACCAGTCGGCATTGCTCCATAAACAATCGGACGATGTCTGGCGGCTTGATTTTCAGATGGGCTGGGATGTGGACCCGAAAGAGGCTACAAAGCCGGAAAATGTTATCCCGCTGATTAAGGCCATGCTGGGACACGGCACGGAATTTGAACTGGAATGGGTTTCCATCTATCAGTTCGCCTGTCGTCGCATTGATAACTTCCGCTATAATCGCATCCTTTTTGCCGGTGATGCCGCCCATCAGGTATCACCCTTTGGCGCACGCGGGGCCAATACGGGGATACAGGATATTGATAATCTGATCTGGAAGCTGAAACTTGTTATGGAGGGTAAGGCACCCGACAGCCTGATTGACAGTTATGATGAGGAACGGGCCTTTGCTGCCGATGATAATCTGCTTAATTCCACCCGCTCTACTGACTTTATCACGCCGAAAAACCGGGCCAGCCGCTATTTCCGTGATGCGGTTCTGGAATTATCGAAAAAATATGATTTCGCGCGGCCTCTGGTTAATAGTGGCCGATTGTCCACCCCGACCCCTTACGTTAATTCGTCATTGAATACGGCGGATGGGGATGAGTTTGCGGGCGGTATAAGTCCGGGAACAAATTGTATCGATGCTCCTATTATTAAGGGCGGCGAAGATGGCTGGTTGCTTAACCAACTGGGCGATGGTTTTACGGTTCTGGTTTTTGGCGACAAGCCCGCACAGTCAGCGGTCAGTTTTGGCGAAATTTCTGCTGAGGTGATCACCGTTGGTGAGCAGTTTGAAGATGCTCAGGGTCTGCTGACCACCCGATATGGCGGGGATAAGGGCGCGGTTTATCTGATCAGGCCCGACAGCCATGTTGCCGCTCGCTGGCGGACATTTGATAAGACAAAAATTATTGCTGCCATTGCGCGCACAACTGGTCAAGCATAGGAGAATATCATGGCACTGAATTTGAAAGCAAATATTGCCCGCCCCGATGATTTTTATCAGGAACTGATTGATATGCAGCGCGACATGAGTGAGGACGATGTGCAATTGATGAATGCCAAGCTGATTCTGATTATGGCAAATCATATTGGCGATCAGGAAACACTTTCCGAAGCCATGCTTCTAGCCAGAGGGTGAGGTGAATCGAGCTCTAATTGACGATGTGAGCTACATTTGCTAACATTCCTGAAAATACGAAGATTTAGTCTTGAAAAAAGACCATTGGAATATGTAGGGAGCCTATGGAAACAAGTTATCCTATTGAAATGGTAGCCCCAGATGATCGTGCCGATCACTGGTCACAGTCGCTGATGAATGTCTGCGGCGGTTTTGAGACTATTTCCAGCGACTGGTCCAAATTCAAGGGCAAGATAGAACTACGTAATATTGGTGGTTTTGATGTGGCGGGAATTTCGGTGAATGCGGAAAAAATTATCCGTTCCCGCAAACAGATAGCACAGGGCGATGACAAATATTGTTTCCTGATCATGCAGACGAAGGGCCGCGCCGTATTGTCACAGCGAAATAACGAAGCCTTTCTGGAGCCGGGTGACATGGCTTTAATCGATTCCGGCCATCCTTCAGAATTTAGCTATGATGGTTTTATGAAACAGATATCACTGCATATCCCACGGGAAACACTGGAATCCTGTCTGCCCTACGGCCATATAGAGGCCGCGCAGACAATCTCTGGTGTTTCAGGCATGGGCGCTGTAATCCGGGATTTTCTGGCCTCCACCTATAATGAGGCATCCTGCATTGGCGAACAGGACTATCCGGCGGTCCGTGAAGCTCTGCTTAATTTTCTCAGCGCAACACTGCGGGGCTATTCGCCGGACAGGGTGCTGGACATAAAGGCCCGTCAGCTTTCCCAAATCCGGCAAATCATCGAACAAAATCTCACCGACCCCTGCCTGTCACCAACGATGGCAGCGGAGCTGAGCGGCATATCCACACGTCACCTGCACCGTTTGTTTAAGGGCGACGGCGTATCATTCGGTGAATGGGTCCGCAAGCGTCGCCTGTCCGAGGCGCGTAGGCAACTGGCCAACAAACATTTTTCAGATCAGAGCATCATCCAGATTGCTTTTCATTGGGGCTTTAATGATGCCGCCCACTTCAGCCGTACTTTCCGTCAGGAATTCGGCCTCTCCCCCCGACAATATAGGCTGGCTGTATAAGGTTAGACCGTATTTTATTATGTTGCATATGCAATGTAAAAGTGATATTTCAATGTATAGCTAAGATATCCGTGACGTTTTGATGTAAAGACGTTCAGTGTCCGAAATGGGTCATAGAACGGCTGTATTGTCACTTAAAAACACTTTTACTGGCGCGCTCAGACAAGAGAATACGGAATATATAGTGTTAACATATGAAAAAATAATAACCATAATAGAATATTTAACCCCTATAGAGGAGAGGACCATGCGGGAGACTATAAAATCCACAATGTGGAAAAAACTTACAGGAACAACCTGTTTAGCAGCATTGATAGCTGCGGGGAGTGCGGCGCCAACAATAGCTGCAGAAGAAGATGAAAAAGCATTTGGCGGCCTAGAAGAAATAGTAATTACAGCTTCCAAAAGAGAACAGACCCTGCAGGAAGCCGGTATGGCTGTGACAGCCATTGGCGCACAGGATCTGGAAAGAATGGGTGCGACGGGTTTTTCCGATTTCGCGGTTAGGGTTCCAAACCTTGGGTTTGGTAATGAATCGGATGGCCGTTTCAATTCCAACTCACCCGCTATTCGCGGCGTTTTTGGTGATAATACCACCGGATTTTATATTGATGACACCCCCCTGCCCGCATCCATTCAGCCACGGGTGATTGATGTTGCCCGCATTGAAGTGCTTCGTGGTCCGCAAGGGTCATTGTATGGCGCACGTTCCATGGGCGGCACAATTCGTCTGATTACACAACAGCCTGATTTTGATGGAACCTCTGGTTCTGCCCACGCGACTTTGTCCACGGTCAAAGAAGGTGATATCAACTGGTCAGTTGATGCCTCCGTTAACCTGCCGGTGATTGAGGATAAGCTGGCGGTTCGTGCGACTGCTTATTTTGGTCAGAATTCAGGTATTTTTGATCGGGTGTATCAGCCTGAGTGGGTTAATGCCCAAACCGGTGCAACGATTGTAAATACCGCACCGGAATTTGAAGACAATGAAAATGTAGATGATGAAACATATGGTGGCTTTCAATTAGTTGCCAAGGCTCAGGTAGCTGAGAATATAACATTTACCCCAAAAGTTATGTATCAGAAAATTGATGCCGATGGCTTACCGTTTGCGGATAATACACCTGACAATTTCACCCAACCGCGTTTCTTTGATACCGAAGAGGCAGGTACGGACCGTTGGTGGTTGGTCAGTGGTACAATAAATGCAGATATGGATAGTGGGTCGCTTGTATCAACGACATCATATTTTGATCGGTACCTTAATGAAAATGAGGAAATGTCACATTTTCTTCATTTCTTGTTTAATGCGGTGATTGGTTTTCCCATTGATCCTATAGAATCGCCGCTTTCCGAGAGTGAGGCCTTCACATCTTTCTCGCATGAAACGCGTTATACCTCTGAACTTGAAGGGCCTCTCCAGTTTACGGCGGGTATCTTTTATCAGAGAACCAAAAATCACCTTCAATATCCACCTTCTTTCATGCCTGGTATGAATGAGGCGGTAAATGTTGTTACGACGGGAATTCCTGAAATTGGCGGCCCAATTGATATTTGGCCCGGTGATATGATTTTTGTCACCGACAACTTCTTTAATACCAAAGAATATGCAGCATTTGGCGAGATTACCTTTGATGTTTCAGATAAGATTTCCATCACAGCGGGCGGACGTTATTTTAAAACGGAAACCGATGCGGATATCGTCTCTGATGGCTTTGCCAATAGTGGCGCCACCTCAGCACTGGGGGAAACATCTGAATCTGGCTTTAACCCCAAGGTTCTTGTGCAAGCCAACGTTAATGAGAATTTTGACGTCTATGCGTCGGCTTCCAAAGGTTATCGTATTGGTGGCGTGAACGGCGCTCTGCCGGAAGATCTATGTTCTGCGGAACTTGATGACCTTGCCGGTGTTGGTCTGGAAGCTCATACCGCTTACAGAACAGCCCACAGAACCTATGATTCCGATTCATTATGGAGTTATGAGGCAGGCTTTAAGTCAACATTTGCAGACAATCGCGTATCACTGAATGCGGCGGCCTACTGGATCAAGTGGGACAATATCATTCAGCAAAATAGATTGGGTTGTGGCTTTCAGGTTCAGTTGAATGCTGGTGCAGCCGAAGTTAAAGGTTTTGAGTTTGAAATGATGGCCGCACCTGTTGATGGCCTGACATTAACCTTTGCATTGGGTTATGCCGATGCCAAAATTACCGAGCGTGGCCCTGATGGCTTCCTTGATGCGGGTTCCTTAATCCAAGGTGTGCCCAAGTGGACAGTTGCCGCATCAGGTGAATATATCTTCCCATTATCCGGTGATATGGAAGGCATTCTACGTGGCGATTTCAACCATTATGGTGAAAGCGTAAGCACAAATAACGGTGAATTACGCCCCCGTCCTTCCTGGACAGCGCTTAATTTAAGAGCCGGTGTGATCCGTGATGCTTGGGAAATCACTTTGTTTGTTGATAATGTGACAGACGAGCATGCAAATATGGCAGATAGCCGGAATATTGCGGCGGAAATGCCCGGTCGTCCTCGTATCGTAACCAACCGTCCACGGACAATTGGTATCGATGTAAGAACACGTTTCTAAGTCTATAAACTTTCAAAGGCGGGCTTTTTTTAAAGTCCGCCTTTTTATTTAAGTCA
>JAGLJX010000056.1 GCA_023142175.1 Emcibacter sp. | reverse complement strand
GCCCCTGCGATATCGAAGTGGTTGCCGCTTTTGATGTTGATAAACGTAAAGTTGGCAAGGACGTCAATGAAGCCATCTTTGAAAAACCTAACTGCACAACCGTTTTTCATGGCGACCTGCCTTTGAGCGGTACCATCGTTAAGATGGGCAATGTGCTAGATGGTGTTTCCCCTCATATGGCTGATTATGATGATGATCGTACTTTCCTGTTGGACGACACGCCTTCTGCGACCAAAGAAGATATCGTTCGTGAGATAAAAGAAAGCGGTGCGGAAATCCTGACCAACTATATGCCTGTGGGTTCTGAAGAAGCCGCAAAATTCTATGCGGAATGTGCGCTGGAAGCGGGTGTTGCATATATTAACAATATGCCGGTTTTCATCGCCTCCAACCCGGAATGGGCCGAAAGATTTAAAGCTGCAAAACTGCCCCTTATCGGTGATGACATCAAAGCTCAGTTGGGCGCGACCATCACTCACCGTACTTTGACTGACCTGTTCGCCAAACGCGGCGTTGTGCTCGAACGCACCTATCAGCTTAACACGGGCGGCAACACAGACTTTCTCAATATGAAAAATCAGGATCGTCTGGAATCAAAGAAAATTTCCAAGACCGAAGCCGTGCAGTCTGTTGCCGGTGAACGTCTGCATCCCGATAACATCCATATCGGCCCATCGGACTATATTCCATGGCAGAATGACAACAAACTTTGCTTCCTGCGCATGGAAGGCGACCTGTTTGGTGGCGTGCCAATGAATATCGAACTGCGTCTGAGCGTTGAAGATTCACCGAACTCTGCCGGTGTTGCTATCGACATGATCCGTTGTTGCAAACTGGCCTTGCTTAACGGCGAAGGCGGTATCATTCACGGTGCTTCTGCTTATTTCTGCAAGCATCCGCCTAAGCAGTTTACAGATGATCAGGCCTATGAGATGACTGAAGAGTTTATCGCAAGCCGTGTCAGCGCCTTAAGTGCTGCTGAATAACACCAACATAGAGGTGATATCATGAAGTGTTTGATAGCCGCTGCAGGACAAGGCACCAGAATGCGCGAGAAGGGGGACATTAAACCCCTGCTCGAACTCAATGGTGTGCCCATCATCGAACGGGTAATTAATACTCTACGGGCCGGTGGTGTTGACGAATTTTTTGTCATCACCGGTTACCGGGGCACTAAAGTCCGCACATTTCTTGATGTGCTGGCAGAACGTGAAAATATTTCGATCACTCATGTCATTAATGAGGACTGGGAGCTTTCCAACGGTATTTCAGTATTGAAAGCCAAGGACATCATCAAAGGCCCGTTCATTCTGACCATGAGCGACCATCTGTTTGATCCTGAGATCATCAAATCTCTGCTGGCACATGACCATGAAGCCGAGACCGTGACGCTCTGTGTTGATTATAACATCGAAAATCCAGTGGTTGATCTTGATGATGTGACGCGGGTCAACTGCACCCGCTCAAGCATCGAAAATATCGGCAAGGTGATCCGGGATTATAATGCTTTTGATACCGGAATATTCTACTGCCATGATGTTATGTTTGATGCTCTGGAAATTAGTGCGGCTGAAGGCGATGACAGCATCAGCGGCGCGATGAATGTTCTGGGCAGTCAGAATAAGGCCCGCACTTTTGACATAGAAGGCCGTCTGTGGCTGGATGTTGATGACCCCACAGCCTATGGCAAAGCCATTGTCTATGTGGACGAAGGCCGTCTGTAGAAATTCTAAAATAAATTACGAAAAAGCCGGATGATCATTCATCCGGCTTTTTATTTCAAGAATATGCGCCTATCATACCATTTTCTCCAAAATCAATAAAGCACCACACTGCGGATACTCTCGCCGCTATGCATCAAATCAAAAGCCTTGTTGATATCATCAAGCGGCATGGTGTGCGTGATCAAATCATCAATATTGATCTTGCCATCCATATACCAATCAACAATTTTCGGAACATCGGTCCGACCGCGCGCGCCGCCAAAGGCACTGCCCCGCCAGACACGTCCGGTGACCAGTTGAAACGGGCGGGTGGAAATTTCCTTGCCCGCGCCGGCAACGCCAATAATGATGCTTTCGCCCCAGCCTTTATGGCAACATTCTAGGGCCTGACGCATGGTATTCACATTGCCAATACATTCAAAACTATAGTCCGCGCCGCCATTTGTAAGGTCGAGGATTGCCTCAATAAGATCGGGGCATTTTGTCGGGTTTATAAAGTCGGTCATGCCAAATTTTCTGGCGATATCCACTTTGCCTTCATTAATATCTACGCCGATAATTTTATTGGCGCCGACCATGCGTGCGCCCTGAATAACATTAAGGCCAATTCCCCCCAGACCAAAGACAACAACATTGCTGCCCGGTTCCACCTTGGCATCAAAGGCCACGGCCCCGACCCCGGTGGTCACACCGCAACCGATGTAACAAACCTTGTCAAAGGGGGCGTCTTTACGGATTTTTGCAAGGGCAATTTCCGGCAATACCGTATGGTTGGAGAAGGTCGAGCAGCCCATATAATGCAGGATCGGTGTGCCGTTTAAGGAAAAACGACTGGTGCCGTCGGGCATCAGCCCCGCGCCCTGAGTTTCTCGAATAGACTGGCACAGGTTGGTCTTGGGATGGAGGCAATAATCACATTCCCGACATTCAGGTGTATAAAGCGGGATCACATGATCCCCCACTTTAAGGGACGTCACCCCTGCGCCTACTTCCATAACGATGCCCGCGCCCTCATGGCCTAAAATAGCCGGAAACGCACCCTCCGGGTCATCACCGGATAATGTGAAGGCATCGGTGTGGCAAATACCTGTTGCTTTCAATTCCACTAGAACCTCTCCGGCCCGTGGCCCTTCGAGATTTACCGTTTCAATGCTAAGGGGTTCCCCGGCCTTAAAAGCCACGGCAGCACGTGTTTCCATAATGATGGTTCCTTTTGTTGACAGTAAAAGAGTAAAATTTTACATCGGATAGCTTATTGTGACAATATATTAGCTTCTTTTTTACCCCGTGATCTTTCGCATTAGGGCGCGACTGATAAAGCGGAATTTTGTGGCAAAATCAAACCGGTCCAGATTAGCTTTCAGCGCCCCCTTGGTAAAGCGGGTTTTCTTGTCATAGTCAATATTGACCTCAACCACCACCGGCTGGCCCTTTGCCGCCAGCTTAATGGCCTCATCGATGCCTGCATCCACATCGCTATTACTGGCAAGGTGAACATAAGCCGCACCAACGGATTCCGCGAAGGGCGCATATTTCAGGGCCGGCAGCACCGTACAGACCTTGCGGCTATAGGGGACCTGCTGGGCCTGTGCAATCTGACTCAATTCTCCGTCGGAAAAGATAAAATAAACCACGCCAAGATTATCCGAGGCGGCAGTTAATATTTCCATTGCGGTCATCAGAAACGCCCCATCGCCCACAATGCCTACAACCTGCTTTTCGCGGTTCTCGAGCTTGGTGGCAATGGCCGCGGGAACGCAATAGCCCATGCAGTTAAAATCTGTCGGCGAGATAAAGTGACGATCAGCACTGATCGGCATCAATTCTGCTGTGAGAAAAGTATGATTACCATCATCGGCCAAAACAATAGCATCATGTTCAAGCGCCTTATCCAGCGCGGAGAAAAATACTGCCGGATTTACCTTGTCGCCGGAATCATGATCCAGCCATTCAGCCAGATAGTCTTTTTTATTTTGCGCGACCAATCCCACAATGTCATTGCTATCACTGCGTCCCTCAGACTTTGATAAAATATCTGCCAAGCTGGTCAACGCGGGTTTGGCATCAGCCTCGATGGCGATCTCAGCGGAATAATTAGCGCCAATGGCTTGCGGGTTAATATCCACATGAATTATCTTCTCCGGAATAGGCAGGGAAAAACTGCCCGTGGCAATCTCGCCAAAGCGCACCCCAACCGCAAGCAAGACATCACAGTCGGCAAAGGCGGCTTCTGCGGCAGGCACAGCAGCGGGGCCGTACCCCATGCCCGTATGCAAGGGGTGATCATGGGGGAAAGCCGCCAGCCCCTGAAGGCTGGTCGCCACCGGGGCGTTCAATTTATCAGCTATGGCAATGGCACTATCCCGCGCCGCCATAGCGCCCCAGCCCAAGAAAATTCCCGGTTGTTTTGCGTTCAGAAGTAGCTCCGCCGCCGCATTAATTTCGGCAAGTGGCAACATTTTTTTGCACAGCTTTAAGGGCTTTGGTTCGGGTATTTCCGAAATCTTTCCCTTGGTAAATTGTATATTTACCGGAATTTCCACATAAACCGGGCCGGGCTCGCCGGTCATGGCACATTCATAAGCCTCGAAAATGGTTGACATTACCTCCTCGTGGCTTTCGATCTTGTAGGTTTTTTTGGTCAGCGGCGCCATCAATGCCTGCATATCCATATCATGCAATTGATATTTATGGCTGGTATCCGTGCGCACGCCGCCCGAAACCACCAACATGGGGATACCATCCAGAAATGCCTCGCCAATACCGCTCATGGCATGGGTAAGGCCTGCCGCAGGCACAACTACAAGCACACCAATCTGTTCCGATGTACGGCTGACCGCATCGGCCATGAAGGACGCGCCGCCCTCGTGGGTGACGAGCATGGGCCGAATTTGATTTGACATATTCAGCTCATCATAAATTTCCGTGGTATGAACCCCCGGAATTCCAAAAGTATGACGAACGCCTAAAGCCTCCAGTGCATTCCTGAACAACCAAGCCCCTGTTTTTTGCATATTATATCCCGTTAT
>JAGLJX010000055.1 GCA_023142175.1 Emcibacter sp. | reverse complement strand
CCCATAAAGCAATCATATCGGGATATTGCACCTTTCAGGGAGAAGATTATTCGGGATATAGGAGATAGAGCGCTCTGCGTTTTTTAAAACGATTTAAATCGTCTCTCCAACTAGCCCGAATATGATCTGCGCTCATACCTGCTTTCAGCTGTTTGCGAAACATATCAGTACCCATCAACTTATCCAGCCACGCCGGCCGGTTTAGAAAAACCTCATTCAGTTTTCCGGCCCGATGATACCAGTCCAGAAATATTTCAATATTTAGACCTGTTATCGGGAGGGTGCGGTAATCTTTGCCATAAAGCGAGCGCCCGTTCAATTTAGGGTTACGGGCGGCATTAGGAATCGGGACAGGGGTGAAGGTGAAATCGCCGTAACCCACATTGGTTCCCCCTAACACCTGAAAGGGGAAATCCGTACCACGTCCGACACTGATATTGCTCGCTTCGAACAGAGCCAGAGAGGGATATAACTCAATTGCTTTTTGATTTGGCAGATTTGGCGAGGGCTTTATGGGTAAGACATATTTCAGGGAATGACGGTAGTTCTTCAGTGGGATTACGGTTAAATTACATATTAATCCGTCTGACAGCCACCCTTCCCCATTGACCATTCTGGCCAGCTCTCCCAATGTCATACCATGTAAAACCGGAATAGGGTGCATCCCGACAAAACTTTGGAAGGACGGTTTGAGAATAGGCCCATCCACATGAGAACCATTGGGATTTGGCCGATCCAACAGCACCAGAGGAGTATCATTGCGGGCACAGCTTTCCATAATATAATGAAGCGAACTCAGATAGGTAAAAAACCTGACCCCAACATCCTGAAGGTCAAAGACCATAACATCTACAGTCGTCAGGTCATGGCGCGAAGGGGCTTTCTTTTTGCCATAAATTGAGATAATCGGCAGGCCACTGCGACTGTCACGGCTGTTTTCAATCACGGCACCTGCATCTTCAATCCCGCGAATACCATGCTCCACAGCAAACAGCTTAACCGGCGTAATACCATTTTTCTGCAAAGCTTCGATTAAATGAATATCGCCCACAAGCGAGCTTTGATTAACGATCATTCCAACGCGCTTACCGATCAGGGTATGTTTGACCAGATCCCTGCGCTCTGCACCAACTATGAGGGTTTCTGTTTCGTAGACCAGTCCATCAGCCTGAATATTGCCTGTACCGGCAACAAAAATAATAACCAGCAATAAATATTTCATCACCGTTCTGCTAACCTCTTTATGCCATAAATAATTCAGCCCCAGTTAATATGTGCCGGGCATCGTTTTATAACAAAAAAACGGGGATACTGCGAATTAAAACAATTCGCAGCACCCCCGGAGTCGACTAAAATTCATTTAATCTATGCGTTAATAATCACCACCAAGTGACATAAAGCGCAACGAGAATAAGGCTAACCGCCACCGCAGATATATTAAACCCACTGCTGGTAGAGAAATCTATATCGCCTAGGTCTACGGCCTTTTTCTGTGGTTTCTTCTCGAACAAGCTGATACCGACAGACAGACCAACACACAGCAGGAACACCAAGCCAACCCGATCCATAAATGGATAATCCGGCAGGAGAAGATAAAAGGCCAGCGAGAATAGGGCAGAGCCGATCGCCGCAGCCAACGCCGCGTTGGTTGTCATTTTGTTCCAGAACATCCCCATAAAAAACAGCACCACAATTCCCGGCGTGAAGAAGCCGGTGAAATCCTGAATATACTGGAAAGCTTCCTTGAACTGACCCAACAGAGGCCGCGCACAGATCATGGCAATGATCATGGCAGAGAAGCTGACGATACGGCCAATCTTCACATAATGATGCTGCGACTTTCCCTTGTTGTAATAGGAATAAATATCCATTGTAAAAATAGTGGCAATGCTGTTTGTCATAGAACCAAGCGATGATACAATCGCCGCCACAAGTGCGGCAAAGATCAATCCCTTAAGGCCCACTGGCATCATATTCATCAACGTGGGGTAGGCCTGATCCGGACGTTCCAAATCAGGGGCCAAAACAACAGCAGCAATCCCAGGAAGCACTACAATCAGAGGCATCAGAAGCTTAAGGAAAGCAGCAAAGGCTATGCCCTTCTGGGCTTCTCTGATATTCTTGGCCGCCAGCGCACGCTGAATGATATATTGGTTAAAGCCCCAATAAGACAGATTCATTATCCACATACCACCGAGCAGGACGGACAGGCCGGGCAGGCTGATATAATGGGGGCTGGATTCATCAAAAATCATATCAAATTTTTCAGGGGCTTTCTCGGTCAGAATACCAAACCCTTTTAATATGCCTTCGCCATCTGAAATCTGATTAAGGGCAATGTATGATAGGAACAACCCGCCGCAGACCAGCAACACGACCTGAATAATATCGGTGAAGGCCACCGCCTTCAGTCCGCCATACAGACTATAAGCCATGGCAAAAGAGCCTAAGAAGATCATACCATAAACCACATCAACACCGGCAATAGTCTCAATGGCCAGCGCACCCAGCCATAGAATGGCGGTAAGATTGACGAAGATATAAATGCCAAGCCAGAATATGGCCATAATGGTACGGACTTTATGGTCATAGCGGTCTTCCAGATATTGCGGCATGGTATAGATGCCTTTTTTCAGGAAGATCGGCAGGAAATATTTACCGACAATAATCAGTGTTATGGCGGCCATCCATTCATAAGAGGCGATACCAAGACCCAATACATAACCGGAACCGGACATACCGATGATCTGTTCCGCAGAAATATTTGCCGCAATTAAGGATGCGCCAACAGC
This sequence comes from Emcibacter sp., assembly GCA_023142175.1. Next base: position 9,924 of record JAGLJX010000055.1, on the reverse strand, counting down.
CCACCACGGCAAAGATTTTCCGGCAAGGAAATAATCTTCAGTATTTTTGTCATGTCCCGCTTTTTCGCGGCTAACCCAATATGCTAGTGCTATAATCCCCAGCACATATGCGGTAAATACCGCAATATCTATGGTCGCTAATGTCATCCTGATCCCTATTTTTTATTTTAATTTATCCAAAAATTACGACATCATCATAGCCACTACAAGCAAAGACATACGTATACATACTTGAATAATGCATGAATACGTATGTATTATGCATAAATTGTATTTGTGATTCACAGAGTGACCGTAAATGAAAGACGAAAAACCAACTTCTTTTGATATTGCGCATCTGGCCGGAGTATCCCAGCCTACTGTGTCTCGTGCGCTCCGCAACAGCTCTCTGGTCAGCAAAGATACCCGGGAAAGAATTCATGCTATTGCCAAAAAACTCAATTATCAGGTTGATATTAATGCCCGTAACCTGCGATCAAAAGAAACCAAGACCCTTGCTTTGTTGTTATGTGAAGATCCCGGCACAGATGACACACTGATCAATCCCTTTTTCCTGAGCATGCTCGGCAGCATAACACGGGCCTCGGCCAAGATGGGATATGACCTGCTTATTTCATTTCAGCAACAGAGCCTGAACTGGAATGCGGAATATGAAAATGCCAACCGGGCCGATGGCATTATCTTCTTAGGTTATGGCGATTATATTACTTACGCCGAGAAAATCGCCAATCTGGATAAAATTGGGGCGCATTTTATCACATGGGGTCCGGTGCTCCCCAACCAACCGGGACATTTTATTGGCTGTGACAACCTCAATAGTGCTTATATTGCCACCAAACATCTCACCGATATGGGCCATAAGAAGATTGCCTTCTTCGGCATTGCCACCGAACATCGGCCAGAATTCAACCAGCGTTATCAAGGCTATGTGAAGGCGCTGCTGGATGCCAATCTTATGGTCAACCCAAAACTTCAGATTGATGCGGATACCTCCGAAGAAATGGGTTATGAAGCGACCATAGAATTGTTAAAAAGCAAACTACAGTTTGATGCCATATTCTGTGCCAGCGACCTGATTGCCATTGGCGTAATCAATGCGTTAAAGGAAAATAACATCAGAGTACCATCAGAGGTGGCTGTGGTAGGTTTTGATAATATTCCCACCGCCACCTATACCAATCCGCCGCTAACCACTGTGCAACAGGATACCATGCTTGCCGGCAAGCTTCTGGTGGAAAATCTGCTGAAGCTGATCAGGGGTGAAGATATGGATTCCATCCTGATGCCCGCCAAACTTATTGTGCGGGATTCCTGCGGTGCCAAGCTGAAATAATTATTTCTTGTAGCGCTCTGCCACAACTTTATAATTATCCCAAACGATACCATCCTTCAGTGAACGAACCAGCTTGACATATTCCGCATGGGTCCAGGCCAATGGTGTCGCGGAATTGGTTCCCTCGCCCTTGACATATACATTAGGGCTGTTGGTGCCAACACCGTCCCAAACCTGCTCCGGCAGCATCATGCCCTCATTAGCGAATAATTCCATAGCCCTGACATAGGTATTTTTAAGGTCGGCAATCTTATCCTCAGAAACCTGAGCATTTTCACCCCGCGCCCGTGCCAATTCAAAATGGCCGCGCTCTCCGGTAAAGAAAGGCCAGACCCGGCCACGCTGACCCGATGTCATCTTGCCATAATTACTGCCATCATCGGCATCTTCGCCGTAACCGTCATTGCCATATCGCCGCCATCCGGGAAAGACGCCTGCCTGCCCGCTGAAGGTGAAATCATATTTAACCCTTAGGGCGTCATCCCTGTCCTGATCATCCAGTTCCGGCAATGTGGCCAGAACGGCGGCATCATCCGCAGGGCGAACCCCATAGCGCACCAGTTCCAGAAAACCCGCATCCAGAATATTCTGCTCTTTCATGGCCGCGCGTCCGTTATTCTTGGTCACCACGCCATCATCATTGGGGTCTTCATTCAACGTAATCCGTAAAAAATATTTACCATCACCATGAACGCCCGCAGTCGTAAACATACGGTCTTCAATTTTGGCATTATAATCATCGGCAGCTTTCAGATAAACCTCTGCGCCCGCATCATCTCCGGCTAGTGTGGCAATATCGGCTGCGGTCACCAATCCGGCTATAATAGCGGCGGTTGTGGACGGGCTATATCCCGTCTGTTCTTCCCAGCGTTCCTGCTGGGTCTGGGGCGGTGTGACCTGTCGCTCGTTTCCGGCCAGATTTATCGCGCCACCGTTAACAAGGAAATTTGCCGCCGGTTTCAACATAATTTCATACCAATGGATAAGCTTTTCGTCTGATAATATACCCGCCTGATGAAGTTTCCAGCCCAGCATGATCGGCATCGCGGTCTGGTCGAGTTGAACCCCGATCCATTCCAATTCACCATCCACATGGGTTTTTTGCAGAAACCATCCCGTGGCCCCTGCGTTGCCCTGTGTCTTAGCGGTGACCTGCACCTGTTCCAGATATTCAAAAGCCTTGAGCGGGGTATCATGATCGCCCAGTGCCAGAAATGCCATGGCGCATTGATAAAAATCCCGTGGCCAGACGGCTTTATATCCGGTGGCCGCCGCCTCTGCCGATGTTGTCTCGCCCCAGGGGTTTGACAGCGACGCAATAAGAGCGCCGGGATAAGTTTTATCCTCCTGAGCCTTCAGGACCATAGCACTGGTATAAAGTAGCTTGCCATCATCGGTCGTCGTGCCTACCATATCAGGCAAAGCCGAAAGGCCCGCAAGATAATCCTGCCATCCCACATGATCTCCACTGCCGTTATAATGGGCGAGAATAGTATCATAGCCCACGGTCAATGAGCTATCGGCGGCCTGTGTGCTGGCCTCGGCACTGGGGCCGAACCCGATGGTAAAATTATAAGTGACCTCACCAGAATTTAAAGAAGCGAGTTCTGCGGTCAACGCCACATTACCGCCCTCATCGCCAGTTGAGCGATAGGCCCAATCCATCTGGCCATTATCCTGCAAGTCGGCGAGGCCATCCGACGTGCCGACAAAACCCGCAGATGTCTTGATAAATTCACCATCCGATTTCAGCGACAGATAAGTCCCGCCATCATGAGCATAAAGACCCTGCTTGTCTGCGGTGGCTTGATCACCGCTGCCGGTATTATTCACATGGGGGTTCAGATAGAGATAGGGCGTGATTTCGCCGTCCAAAGCGCGGAATGTGACCCGCATATAAAGCACGTCCCGATCCGGGTCGGTGAATATATGTTTTTCAATTTCATATTTTCCTTCCCTGTCCCGATTGATAATTTTATAGGCCAGCGACAGCGGCCGCCCTGCATCATCTTTATACAGGTAATCAATGGTGGTGATGGTATCGTCTTTTTCCGTATCGAGAAAGCCCTCGCCCTTGATCAGGAACTGCATTTCCTTAATCTGAGCCTCATGGATCATGCCATACATGGTTTCGGTCAGGATGCCCTGCGCAACGGAAAACCATACCTTTGACAGCTTGTCCGCCGGTGTGCCGTAAGTTTCATAGGATGTGCCGATACCTGTTTTGCCCGCATAAGCCCAGACAGACGGGTTACCCGGCGCACCCGGCGCCATATCTTTTGGGGTTGTCTCACCACAGCCCAACAGAGAACCAGCCATCAACATCACGTATAATTTTTTAGATAAAGTCATTGAAACTATTTTCCTATTTAATTTCCAGAATCAACACGGAACGGGGGGAAAGTCTGACTTCATTTGAAAGTTCAAACTTATTAGTGGAAATAATATCCATACCGAATGTCGCACCATCCAACATTTCAGCAAACCGACCGAGCGGCAGGTTTGTTTCCTTATTATTTTTATTAATGATAACCATAACTTTGTCCGTATCATCATAGCGGAAATAGACATAAACACCGTTCTCAGGCACAAAATGCATTAATTTTCCGTCATGAATAACAGTTTTATCTTTGCGCCAGTTAAGGAGCTTCCGTGTGAAATCCTGCGCCTTTAATTGCGGTTCCTTAAGCCCTTTACCTGTGAAAGCATTGACCTTGTCACCCACCCAGCCGCCGGGGAAATCGCTTCTGATAATGCCGTGGTCATCAGTTCCGGGATTGCTCATAAGAATTTCAGTGCCGTAATATAACTGGGGAATACCCCGCATGGTCAAATTAAAGGCTATCGCCATACGAAACAGATCTTCATCTTCATTAAGTTGAGTAAAAATCCGGCTCATGTCATGATTATCAGGAAATATCACCAGATTAGACGGGTCGGGGTAATCCGCATCATTGGCCAGCAATTTATAAATTCCGATAAGTCCCTGTGACCATTCTTCTTTATCTGTCAAACTCTTTGCCAGCGTAAGATTCAACGGGAAATCCATCAGACTTGGCAGATGGGAGACATAACCATTTTTATTTACTTTGCCGCGCTGCCAGTAGGAGACAACCGAGGGGTTAATGCTCCATTCTTCCCCGACAATATTGAAATCGGGATATTCCCCCATGATACGACGGGTCCATTTGGACATAAAATTCATATCAGAATAGGGATAGGTATCCATCCTGATCCCTGTCAGTCCGGAATATTCAATCCACCAGATGGCATTCTGAATAAGATAAGCCGCCATCAATGGGTTCTTTTGATTAAGGTCCGGCATGGTTTCAACAAACCAGCCATCAGAAAAAACCTTCCGGTCACTAGCTGCCGAATAGGGGTCTCTTAATAGGGTTCGCCGATGATTGGTATTAACATATTTACCGGCCTGATATTCACTGGAAAAATTGATCCAGTCATCCGTGGGCAAATCATCCATCCACCAATGTTTTGAGCCGGAATGATTGGCAATCATATCCATAATAAAACCAATGCCCCGGGCGCGGGCCTTCCCAATCATAAGACGTAATTCTTCATTTGTGCCGTAACGGCTATCGACTTTATAAAAATCCGTGGTGGCATAGCCATGATAACTATAGGTGGGCTGGTCATTTTCTAAGACCGGATTTAGCCAGATAGAGGTGAAGCCCATATCCGCGATATAATCCAGATGATCGCTAATGCCCTGAATATCCCCCCCATGACGCCCGCCTTTGAATTTCCGGTCGAGCTTATCTTCCATTCCCGCAACAGAATCATTTTCCACATTACCATTGGCAAAGCGATCCGGTGTTATCAGATATATGGCATCGGATGAATTAAACCCCTTGCGCACGGCGGAATTTCTGTCACGCGCCTTTAGCTCATAACCATATCTTAGCACTTCCCCAGCGGTATTTTTGAAGGAAATATTGAACTTCCCAGCTTTTGTATTCGGCGCAATCATCACATCAATGAACAGATAATTAGAACTTTTTACCCGTATGACATTTGTAATACTTACGCCGGGGAAAGTTATATTTGGCGTATATTTCGAAATTTCCGGCCCATGTACAAGAAGCTGAAGATTAGATTCTTTAAACCCCACCCACCAGAATGGCGGCTCCACACGATCAATAGAATTTTGTGCCTGCGCCACGCTGGCAAGACACGACAGGACAAGAGAAACTGCCAAAAAAAATTTAATTTTCTTCATGTCATAATTTCCTATTTAAGGGGAGTGAAACGAATGGCCTGCCCACCACTTGTAGCAAGGTTAATAACAAGAGTGGTTTTGGCAGTTACCTGCTTTTCCTCAATGACCATATCATAGGGATTCTTTTCCCAGTCAGCGTCCGGCCCGTCTCTATAAATTTGGGCAATATAGGTCTTGTTCACATCGAGGAAATCAAGTGAGACGTCCAGCTTACGTGCCTTTTCATTAGTCAGACTGCCAAGGAACCAGTCATCGCTATGACGGTCTTTGCGCACGATAGTGACAAAATCGCCGATCTCGCCGTTCAGCACAAGCGTATCCTCCCAGTCGGTAGGAACATCCTTGATAAACTGAAAAGGCTTCATGCGGGCCTGATAATTTTCCGGCAAATCTGCCGCCATCTGAATCGGGCTGTAAAGCACCACATAGAGCGCCAATTGTTTTGCCAATGTGGTCGGAATACGGTTGTTGGGCTTCTCTTTCTCAAACAAAAGATCAAAAATGCCGGGGGTGAAATCCATCGGCCCCGCTAACATACGGGTGAAGGGTAGAATAGCGGTATGCTCAGGCGAATTTCCCGGCTCCCCCCAGGCGTTATATTCCTGACCCCGTGCGCCCTCGCGGGAAACCCAGTTGGGATATGTGCGGCGCAGGCCGGTATCCTTAATCGGCTCATGGGTATTGATGGCAATCTTTCTTTTCGCAGCCTCTTCCACAACACGTCTGTAATGGCGCACCATAAACTGGCTATCGTGCCATTCGTGGCTTTTCTTGCCATTTGCATCCGTAGCCTTTACATCGCCGCCGTCTGCCACATAGCCGGTCTTGATAGAGGTAATGCCAAGTTTTTGATAATAATCCAGCGCATCGCCCAGCTGAACCTCATAATTGGAAATACCGCCGGATGTTTCATGATGCCCAATTAAGCGTACACCCTTGGATATGGCATAATCGGACAGGGCTTTTATATCAAAATCCGGATAGGCTTCGGTGAAACGGAAAACATCGCCATTATTAAACCAGTCGCCGTCCCAGCCAATATTCCAGCCTTCAACCAGCACCCCTTTAAAACCATGTTCGGCGGCAAAATCAATATAGGTCTTTGTGCGTTCAGTCGTCGCGCCATGTATTTTTCCTGACCCCCAAGAGGCAACACCAAGATGCATTTCCCACCAGATGCCCACATATTTTTCAGGCTTAACCCATGACACATCATCAAGTTTGTTGGGCTCGTTAAGATTCAAGATCAGATAGGACGTGATCAGCCCGCCTGCGGTATCGGAGATTTGCAATGTGCGCCAAGGCGTATGAAAAGGCGCAGTCGCCTTTACCTTGATGCCATCTGACAGCGGGGTTAAGTCGGCCCGAAGAACCTGCCCACGTCCGCGCTTCAATGTCATACCGGCATAATCCACTAGCGCTGCTTCGTGAATACTGATGTGAAGACCCGCGTCTGTTCTTAAAGTAATCGGCGTATGAACATGGCTTACTTCGGTTAGGGGTGTTTTATCATAGAGATATTCATAGCGGTTCCATTCCCGCGCCGGAATCCACCATGCGGTAGCCGGGTCACTGACGTGGAATTCAGTCAGTTCATCAATGATCTGTACATCACCCAAATTTTCCTGTTTAGGCAATTCATAACGGAAGCCAATACCGTCATCATAGACGCGAAATACTACGACCATACTGCGTTTCAGGCCACCCGTTTCTGTAAGAGTTGCGCGCAGTTCATTATAATGATTGCGGATATTCTTTTTCTCGCCCCACGGCTGTGTCCATGTGTTATCGAATGAGCTTTCCGTGGAAGACGATATGACAAAACCGCCATCAAGGTGGTGTGCATCCTTGAATCGCAGTCCCAATCTGGACTTTTCAAATACATTTTTGCCGGAACGCGTTACCTGATAATAAGGCACTTGATTATCAAGGCCCACCGTAACAGTGAGCGTGTTATCCGGAGAGTTTACCTCCAGAGTAGTGGCCCCCGTTGCATTCGAATAAATTAAGAATCCGATAATAAGTGAAATTGCTGCTAAAGCAGACTTCGATATAACCCTAAAAATATTATTTCTCCCTGAATTTTTTTATATTCTAAAGGGTGGAACCCGTGCGTAACAAGGGATAACATACGTATTCAGACAAAGAAGATTATGAATACGTATGTTATCCCTTGTAAATCGCAAGCGGCCGGCGTGATACGGAATTATGGCGTTATTGAGCGACTAGAGCGGCCCCTAAAAGCCTGTAATATAAAACTGATTACATCCGCAGCGGAGAGCGCATTATCATACCTATCATTACTGCCGTGTGGCAGAAAAGTGACGAGCAATAAAGTCCTTATGGGATGGTAACTTTTTCACATTGCTATCAACAATAGTCTTTAAATCTGCAAGAAAACCCTGTAATTTTTCACCTTCCATGGCATCGGCCATGGGATGATAGCTTTGAGGCCTTAGACCCTGACCATACATAACCTGCAACCATGCCGCTTCCGCAAACAGCTCGTTATTTTCACGGAAGATACGGCCTGTAGTTTTAAACAAATCTATCCGATGCTGTAGAGATTCAGGAATTTCCGTATCCTGATAATGCCGCCAGTATGGGCTGTCTGTACGTTCGCTTACTTTATAATGCATGATGATAAAGTCGCGGATACGTTCAAATTCAAAGCCAACCTGTTTGTTATATTCATCTTCGTTGGCCGTTGAAAAACTCATTGTCGGGAACATCTGCGCAAGCTTGACAACACTATTTTGAATAAGATGAATAGCGGTTGATTCAAGCGGTTCCAGAAACCCGCTGGACAGCCCGATGGCGACACAGTTCTTATGCCAGAATTTTTCCCGCCGCCCGACCGTAAAGCTAAAGGTGCGCGGATCGGCTAAAGTTTCGCCTTCCAGATTATTCAGCAATATATCCGTGGCCTCATCTTCGCTCATAAAGTCACTGCAATATACATGACCATTGCCCGCGCGGCTCTGAAGCGGAATGCGCCATTGCCAGCCGGAACTATGGGCGATTGACTGGGTATAGGGGCGCAGACGTTCGCCATTTTCCGTTGGCACCGCGATGGCGCGGTTAACCCTGCACCAATCGGCCCAACTGGTATAGCCAACCCCAAGGGCGCCGCCCATCAACACAGACCTGAAGCCCGTACAATCAATAAAGAAGTCGCCTTCTATTCTTGTGCCATTTTTTAAAGAGATTGATTCAATAAAGCCTGTTTCAGCATTAAGCTGCGTATCAATCACAAGACCTTCTATGCGCTTAACGCCCAGTTTCTCACTACCCTGACGCAGGTATTTTGCATAGAGCAGAGCATCAAAATGAAAGGCATGAGTTACGCCCGACAGGGGAGAATCAGGGATTTTATCAAGGCGGGAAAATTTATCGGCCTTAGCCACCTGATAATTGAAGGAATAGTCCCATAAATCACTGGCATCGCCATCGGCCTGTGCCCGCAGCCAATAATGATGAAACGGCAGCAAATCTATTTCATGGCCAATATTTCCAAAGGCATGCATATATTTATTGCCAACAGTACCCCAGTTTTCAAACTGAATACCAAGCTTAATCGTGCCTTGGGTTTTGCTTAGAAAATCATCTTCATCCAGTCCAAGAACATTATTAAAAACCTGTATTGGCGGGATGGTTGCTTCCCCAACGCCAATGATGCCGATGTCATCGGATTCCACCAAGGTAATGTCAATTTGAGGGCCAAGAAGCTTCGCCAGCATACTTGCTGTCATCCAGCCAGAAGTTCCGCCACCGACTATAACTATTTTCCGAACACTATCATCGTTCATGATTATATTAACTCCTGACCTTGGTTTTTAATTGTTCAAGCTGTACTAAAAAAACAGGCCCTTGTCGACGTTACATCTACAAGGGCCTGTTTAAATCTTATTCAAATCAGATTACATCCGATAGTTCAGGCCGATCATGAATGTACGACCATAATTCTGGACGTCACGTACCTGACGGGCATCACCATTCTGGAATGTAGAGAACTTCTCATTGGTCAGGTTATTAACCTGGAACAATGCAGATAGTCCGTCTATGCCATGATCAGTGAAATCATAACCGATTTGGGCATCAATGATTGTTTCAGCTTTGATGAATACCATATCATTCGCCAGACTTAGGCCGGAAACTTGACCAAGGAAATCTGACCGATGACGTGCACTAACCCGTGCCTGAAAACCATGCTTCTCATAATAGAGTGTACCATTCAGAACAGTTTCTGACAGTCCTGGCATATCAATCTCGGGGGCATCCTTAGTTGGCCGTACAGAGGCCTTTGTCAGGGATGCACTAAAGAGAACACCAAATCCGTCAAGAGATTCTGAAA
>JAGLJX010000054.1 GCA_023142175.1 Emcibacter sp. | reverse complement strand
TGGCCGAAACCGGACGTTCATAGCCTGAAATCCGAAATCCCGTGGTGAATGTCTGCTTCCGACCCAAAGCAGACATTCAGTTCTAATATGATTTTACAGCATTTCTCTGATTTTATTGATGGCGGTGATGATTTTTTCTGCGGCGTGGTCAATTTCGTGAATTGTGCTCATACGGCCAAAACCTATACGGACAGAACATTCAATTTGATATTTATCAAGCCCAAGTGCCTTTAACACATGGGATGGCTCGGCCTTCTCCGTTGAGCAGGCAGAACCCGTTGAAATGGCGAGTGTGCGAAGTTCCTTCATCAATAAATCGCCTTTCACATCTTCAAATGTGAAGTTCACATTGCCGGGATAACGTCTTTCCTCTGAACCATTCAGCTGCACACCGTCCAGCTTTCCCATAACCTGTGACTTTAATTTTCTTCCCAGTGCGGTAACATGGTCAAAATCCTTTTTCATGTCTTCCCCGGCAATCAGACACGCCTTGCCAAGTCCGGCGCATAAAGCCGGGGCAAGTGTTCCGGAGCGCAAGCCCTTTTCCTGCCGTCCGCCGTCAAACAATGCCCATGGTTTTAACGGGGCATCATTTCGCACATAAAGGGCGCCAATCCCTTTGGGGCCGCATATTTTATGGCCGGAGATACTTAAAAGATCAATTTTAAGGTCTTCCACATCCAGTGGTATTTTACCAACTGCCTGCGCGGCGTCCGTATGAAACATCACTTTTTTATCGGCGCAGATTTCGCCAATTTTCTTTAAGTCCTGCGTAACACCAATCTCGTTATTGACCGCCATCACAGAAACCAGAGATGTTTTGTCCGTGATAGAATTGGCCAGATCCTCCAGATCAATCAGACCCTCAGAATCCACCGGCAGGTAAGTTACCTCAAAACCAGCTTTCTCCAGAGCGCGGCAACTTTCCAGAACGCAGGTATGCTCGGTGACGACTGTCACCACATGATTTTTGGCGGGATATGCCGCGTAAGCAAGGCCTTTGATAGCTATGTTATTGGATTCGGTGGCGCCGGATGTGAAGATAATATCCTCTTCACTCGCCCCGATAAGGTCAGCAATTTGTTTTCGCGCCAAATCCACTCCGGCTTGCGCTTCCCAGCCAAAGCTATGGTTTGTGGAGTGGGGATTGCCGAATTTAACGGTGAGATAAGTCATCATTACGCTAAGCACCCTCGTATCAAGCGGGGTTGACGCCTGATAGTCCAGATATATGGGTAGCTTTAAATGAATCATTTTTTCTTCCGGTCATAGAGCTTTGTCCATGCGGCGATAAAGTCTTCAACGTCCTGTGTCGTGGTATTCCAGCCCAGACTAACACGAATTGTTGATAACGCCCTATCCAAACTTGCCCCCATAGCGACAACCACATGGGATGGCTTGACCTTGCCCGATGAACAGGCAGAGCCGGAACTGACACAGATACCGTCAAGATCAAAGGCCATGACCTGTGTCTCGCTCGAAACCCCCGGCATAAGGATGGTGCTAGTGTTAGGCAATCTGTTCGATTTTGCGCCGTAAAAAATCACGCCCTCGGCATGATTGCTGATTTC
>JAGLJX010000053.1 GCA_023142175.1 Emcibacter sp. | reverse complement strand
GGTCCCGGTATATTCTCAGCTGATTCATGATTTTCAGGTTTTGCGGTACAAGCTCCGCAGCTTTGGCAAATCCGGCGATCCCGGCGAGATTTTCAGTTCCCGACCGTCTGCCTGCCTCTTGTCCGCCACCGAATATAATTGACTGAATATCAATTTTTTCCAGTGCCACCAACGCCCCGACCCCTTGCGGGCCACTCAGCTTCTGAGCCGAAAATGACATCATATCCACCCCAAGATCACGGAAATCAATAGGAATTTTGCCCAAGGCCTGAATAGCATCAGTATGGAATAACGCCCCTGCCTCATGTGCGATACCAGCGAGCGTTTTAATATCCTGTATCACGCCGGTTTCGTTATTGGCGATCATTATGGAAACCAGTGTTTTTTCTGGTGCGCCTTCAAGGGATTTTCTTAAACCCTCCGGTGAGACCAGTCCGTTTTCATCAACGGGCAGACAATCTACAGTACCTGCAAAATGCGCCGCTATCCCGGATATGGAATCATGTTCGGTTGCGGCAATGATGATATGGTCCCTGCCCGTGGCGCGTAAGGCTAGGTTATTGGCCTCTGTACCACCACCGGTGAAAATAATTTTTTGAGGGCGACAATTAATCTCAGCCGCTATTGTCTGGCGCGACTGTTCCATAATGGACTTGGCCCCGCGTCCCAAGGCATGAACAGAGGAGGGATTGCCACCAATAGCCATAACCCGTGCCATTTCATCTATGACATCGGGTTTAATTAGTGCGGTAGCGTTATAATCAAGGTAAATCATCTTTAAGGGATTGTATCAGCCTTTACCGCTTTCTGTGACGTTTTTTTGGATTTATGGGTTTTGGCAATATCCTGAGCTTCCCGTTCAGCAAGCTCCTGTTCCAGTTCCTCAACACGCCCCTTCAGGCCGCAAACCATGTCAAACATGCCCTCTAATGATCGTGCTATAGGATCGGGAAGCTCATCCGTTGACAGGCCATAAGCACAAAAATCCTTTGTCTTCAGGTCTTTTGGCGGCTGCACGGCCTTGGCGGGAATACCAATAACTGTGGTATTTTCCATGACAGGCTTGACCACAACTGCATTAGAACCAACACGGGCATTTCTACCCACAAGGATCGGCCCGATTATTTTGGCCCCGGCACCGACAATAACCCCATCTTCCAGCGTAGGATGTCTTTTGCCACCCTCCAAAGAGGTTCCACCCAAAGTTACGCCCTGATAAAGAGTAACATCTTTACCGATTTCTGCAGTTTCGCCAATGACGACACCCATGCCATGATCTATGAATAAACCCTCGCCAATTTTGGCGCCGGGGTGAATTTCTATTCCGGTTAGAAAACGTCCCATATGTGAAATGAAGCGGCCAAGGGTATGAAAACCGTTTTCCCATGCCCAGTTGGCCATCCGGTAGGCAATAAGGGCATGAACGCCCGGATAGGAAATCAAGGCATCAAATTTGGATTTAGCGGCCGGATCCCGCTCCAGAACTACAGAAATATCATGGCGTATATTATCAAACATTTTATAATACCTATTTCTCTCTTGCTTTTGATAGGTGCTTTTATGCTATAAAAAACACTGATTCGGCAAATTTGGTGCAAGAGCTACAAAATTATTATTACTCATATAGGTTTAACAGGCAAAAACGTCAAGGGTCAGCCTTGGTCATTATAGACTGTTTTACATATTATTTTGGTATTGATAAATTAAAAATTTGAAAGAAAAAGAGACATATGCCTGAAGTTATTTTCGGAGGCCCTGATGGACGCTTAGAAGGTCGTTATCATAAAGGTAAAGGGGACAATCCGCCCATTGCCCTGATCCTTCATTCTGATCCACAGTTCGGCAGCAATATGAACCATAAGGTCTGCTATTATCTTTATCATTCCTTTAAACGCAGGGGGTTTTCCGTATTGCGGTTTAATTTCCGTGGCGTCGGCAGAAGCCAGGGAAGTTTTGATGATGGCACCGGCGAATTAAGTGATGCCGCAGCCGCTTTGGACTGGATTCAATCCCATAACCGGGATGCATCCAGTTGCTGGATTGCGGGCTATTCATTCGGGGCGTGGATTGGGATGCAGCTTTTGATGCGCCGTCCTGAGATTCAGGGATTTCTGTCTGTTTCACCACCAGCTAATTTATATGATTTCAGTTTTCTCGCCCCCTGCCCGTCATCGGGTCAGATCATTCAGGGAACCGCAGACACGGTTGTTTCAGAAGAATCTGTACAAAAACTTGTGGATAAATTGCAGGCCCAGAAAAGTATTGAAATTCAATATGATAAAATTGAAGGCGCAGATCATCTTTATCTGGATTATCATGGACCATTGGTTCAGGAAGTTGATAAATATCTCACCGCCCGCTTAGGCTATTGATAATTTACCCCCCGGGGAGGACTGGTTGATACCTGTTGTCCCCGGAAATGTAATTGGCAAGTTTAAAAGATGGCGGCAGGCAAGATAGGCGAATGCCTCCGCTTCCAGAAAATCCCCATCCCAGCCAAGTTTTTCCACCGCACTCACCTGAATATTCAACTTATCCAGACGCCCCATAAGTGTTTTATTATGACGCCCGCCACCGCATATATAGATATGTTTTGGACTTTGCGGGCAATGGCTCAACGCAATTTCAATGGCCTTTACGGTAAATTCCAATAATGTTGCCGCCCCATCCTCTAGGGATAATCTTTCGACACCCTTTAAATTAAAAGAATTGCGGTCAAGAGATTTTGGCGGCGTTTGGTAGAAATATGAATTGGTAAGCCAATCTTCCAGCAAAGCATGATCAACATCCCCCTTTGCCGCCAGTGCACCGTCCCTATCCATGGGATCACCGGTATGCTGCTTAACCCAGTCATCCAGAAAGGCATTTCCCGGCCCGGTATCAAAGGCCAGAATCCGGCCTTCCCCCTCGCTGCCGATCCATGTAATATTACCAACCCCGCCAATATTGATAATGGCAACCGGATATTCCGGCTCATCGAGAGCATTAATTAAAGCCTGATGATATATGGCCACAAGGGGCGCACCCTGTCCGCCGCCTTCCACATCCTGCCGCCGGAAATCATTAACGACCTGAATCTGAACTTTATCAGCTAAATACTGCCCGTCGCCGATCTGCCATGTCCAGCCTTCGTCTGGCTTGTGAAGTAATGTCTGTCCGTGAAATCCTACAACATCAATATCTGTATGATTAAGATTATTTATTTCTAGAATCTGTTTTACGGCAATGACATGAATGTCGGTAAGTTTCTGCTCTAGCTGGTCTATCTGCTCGTTCTGCTGTGAAGGATGAGCCAGAGATACGGCCTCCTCCATCGCCTGTGATATTTCACGGCGCAATTGAGCTGAGTATGATATATGAATGGTTTTCAGGGTGGCCTTGGCGGTATGTCCATCGCTTTTAATAAGCGCGCAGTCCACACCATCCATAGAGGTTCCACTCATCAGGCCAATGGCCAGAAATTGGTCTTTAGAAGAATTCAATTCAAATTTCCATTTTTTATTAGCTTAAGTTATGCTACATGAAGCGCCTGCTTATGGGAAAAGAAAAAATGGCAAATGATATAGATAATTTTACACCAAAATCTGACTTTCTGAAAAACATGAAAGATCGGGGCTATATTCACCAATGTACTGATATGGGTACGCTTGACAGTAAACTGAACGGCGGCGTTGTTCCGGCCTATATCGGTTTTGATTGTACGGCAACCAGCCTTCATGTGGGATCACTGGTTCAGATCATGATGTTGCGTCATCTGCAAAAAAGCGGCCACAAACCCATTGTCCTTATGGGTGGCGGCACGACCCGCATTGGCGACCCTACGGGACGGGACGAATCCCGTAAAATGCTGACCGACGAAGATATAAACACCAATATGGATGGAATTCGCACAGTATTTGAAAAATATCTTACCTTTGGTGACGGCCCGACCGATGCCATCATGGTCAATAATGCAGACTGGCTGGATCAATTGAATTATGTTGAATTTCTGCGTGATATGGGCCCCCATTTCACCATCAACCGAATGTTAACTTTCGATAGCGTCAAATTGCGTCTCGAACGGGAACAACCAATGACCTTTCTGGAGTTCAACTATATGATACTTCAGGCCTATGACTATCTGGAACTTGGCCGCATACATGACTGCGCGTTGCAGATGGGTGGCTCTGATCAATGGGGCAATATCATTAATGGTGTTGAATTGAACAGGAGGGTTGATCGCAGAGAAGTTTTCGGCCTAACCACGCCACTTGTCACCCTTGCCAGCGGTCAGAAGATGGGCAAAAGCATGAGCGGGGCCGTATGGCTCAATGATGATATGCTTTCCTCCTATGATTTCTGGCAATTCTGGCGCAATACGGCGGATGCGGATGTGGGAAGATTCCTGCGCCTGTTTACGGAATTGCCCATAGCGGAAATTGAGCGTTTAGAATCTCTTGAAGGTTCGGAAATTAATGATGCCAAGAAAATTTTGGCAAATGAAGCCACAACCATGTGTCATGGTGCTGAGGCCGCGAGTGCAGCTGAAGAAACAGCCCGGCAGGCTTTTGAACAGAAATCTCTTTCTGCTGATCTGCCAACTATAATGGTGAGCAAAGCCGATTTGGAAAGTGGAATAGCAGTTAGTGATCTTTATGTGACGAGCGGTTTAACGAAGTCTAAGGGTGAAGCCCGGCGGTTAATTAAACAGGGTGGAGCCAGAATTAATGATGAAAAAATTTCCGATGGGGAAGCCTCAATTACTTTGGCACAGCTAAATCCCGAGGGCACCATAAAGTTATCCGCAGGCAAGAAAAAACATATCCTGATCAAGCCTGAATAGAGATCAATTATTTTTGGGCTTTATCTGATTCAACTTTAGTGGTTGCTCCGGTCTCTGGTGTTGTTTTTGGAACAATTTTTTCCATTTCCTCAGCCTTCTCCCGCAAGGTTTTCTTCTTGGAACCAATGGAACTGAATATATTTCGGAAAATACCGGGGGCCAGAGCAGACAGAGGATTAATTTTAACTTCCGGATCATCTAATGGCCCACGGATGCTATAGGTGGCCGCGAATATTCCCTGCCCCTTACCGCCAGTCAGAATAGCACCTATCAGGGGAATATTTCCCAATAATGAATTTAAGCCATAAGCGGGGGTTAAAGTTCCGGAAATATTCATTTCATCATAGGCCTGATCCACCGTCCCATCAATCGTGATGCCAAGATTTGAGCCCCGTGCCCGACCCTTGCTGATTTCCATGACGCCGTTATACGTCCTAAACTCCATCTCAAAATCATCGAAGGACAGGCCGCCCTTCAACATTTCCTTTTGGGCTTTTTCAAATTTCTTCTCGGCCAGCAATTTGGAAAAACCAGGGGATTCAATAACTTTAAATTTGCTAACCTTTGCAAGACCTCCCAGCGAAATTCCGTGCTCATGTTTTACCATATCTGCTGTAATGTGCATATCCCCATCAATCGCCAGATTAAACATACCAAGGCCTCTAAGCGCCTCTCCCGCATTATTGCTGGTAAAATCAAGCTTGCGATTTTCCCCGTCTGGGATAACGGTAACATTGAAACTTTTATCCTCTATCAGCTTGCCATCAAATGTCAGGTGGGTAAAATCCTGATCCCGATATATAGCCGTCAATTTAGTAGTCTTTATATGGACATTATTTTTAACCAGAAGATTATCAACCTGCGCTTCGAGATTAAAATTTGGCAGATTTATTTTTTCTTCACCCCCATCCGCTGACATTAAAATATCAATCAGGGGAGACCCATGAAAAGATTTTGCAGTAAGGGATGACATATAAAGTTTTTTCTCATCGTCCCACTCCATAAGCATGGCCATATCGGTATCTTTCATGGTCAGGCGCGGAATGAAAAAGCGAGTTACCCAATCGTCTGTCAGGTCAATCTCCAGTTCGGTCTGAAGGTTGTCACTTTGCAGGGCAATATTTCTGATATTTATGCGGCCGGGTCCTTCAAACTGCAAATCAAAATCAACATGCCCCGCTTTACCTTTTTCTTTTTGCCAGCCAATAGGGGCGAAGCTGCTAATGCTGTTGAGCAGGTTGAACTGGCCGTTGCCCTGTACGAGCTTGCCAGCTTTACCCAATAGGACAAGGTCAATTTCCACCGGGCCTTCAATATAGGGGTCAAAAGGCAAATGCAGCTGTTCCCATTGCACACCTTCGATAAAACCGTTAATGACATATTTTGTCGGCAGATCTTGCGTTTTATCGAAATACTCCTGCCATGCCACGCCCATTTCAACACCGTTAAGCGTGATATTGCCCTCGGCATTAATTCCCTCACCGTTCACTTTCAGATGCATTTGACCAGCATTGATTGCTAAACTTTCAGTCAATTTTGGAATGGCGAGATCCCTGACATCGGCATCCACATTGAAGGCTACATCCTTCAGGCTGATTTTTTTAAGTAATGGGAAATTTAAAGTAACAACAGCCGTAGCCTTTCCGGTAATGCTTCCTTGTTTTATGCCGTATTTGGAGGGGTAACCAAGGGGCTTGTAGTCAATGACCCGCAGAATTTCCTCTACCGTTCCCTCAAGTTCCAGCGTAATATTTGCTATACCCCTTCCTTTGATGTGAATATCCGTAAAAAGTAGATCAGCTTTTTTGACGGCTAACTGTTCAATTTTACCGCCCGCGGCCATCATATGAAATGTTCGCAGGTTAAGTTCTGCCGTGCCGGACATTTCTGTC
>JAGLJX010000052.1 GCA_023142175.1 Emcibacter sp. | reverse complement strand
GTGGACGCAGGTAATGAGCGGTTATATTGTTAAAATCAAATTTAAAGGTCAGGGCATCCGGTGGCAGTATGGCCTTGGCAGGTAAATTTTCATCTCTGTCTTCTAGCCACATTTCGGGCTTCACATTGACCTCAAGTTTGCCTTCGGGCACGATACCCGCATCGATGTTCTTTGCAATCCACTTATAAGCCCCCTTGCCAAACTGGCCCGGCCAATAAGTCTTCAGGTCTAAAAATGGCAGGTCGGTAATATCTGCTTTAATCGTAATGCCCGGTCTATCTATCGAGCCATATAACAGCCCTGCCCCGCCAATATGTGTCTTGCCAAGTAAAAGAGAAATTTCATCTAAAACGATTGAATTTCCATTCTTCAATATATACCCGCTTAAGGCCGCCCGAGTTATTTTCAATGGTTCTGGATAAACACCCGAAGGATTTATTCTGCCGCGTCCAAGCGAAAGATTAAAAGCCATAACAGGAATATCAAAATTGTGATCAATAGTGAATTCTATATTACCCTTCGCCGGAATATCCAGATTAGCTAATCCAGACAGGGCCACGACCTTACCCGCAAGAGCAGATGGACGCAGGCTGGAAAACTCTACTGTTGTGACGGCTTCTTTTTTGACATTATCAAATAACATGAAAACATCTATAGGCATGATACGGGTGGAGGCCATATTGATGTCACCGGATAGGCTCATATTTAACCCGCGTCCTGTGCGTTGCAAATTAAGATGCGCCGAAGGTATCCGCCATTTATGCCCGGACATCTGGTCGGTAAGTATTATATCAGTATCTAATAGGGAAATTCGGGTTAAGTAGCCCGCGACTGCTGATGGTTTTGGTGATGCTAGCAATCCCTGAGCCATCTTAAAAGGTAAACTGTTGGAATTTTGTAAATTTTCCAGAAAAGCCTCAAGCTTTTCCATGAACGGCCGATCATCCGTTGAGTTCCAGACATCCGGCCCAAGGGTATAACTTATGGATAGACCGGTTATTTCAACGTCTGTGGGTGCCAACAACCCCCTTAACATGGCAAGACCGCTAAAACTTGCCCCCGCTTCGGGCAAAATTAAGGTAAAATCATTCTTACGGTCAGTAATTTCTAATTCATAAAAAATAACCTGCAGGCCGATAGTACGCGTAGATACTCCAGCATCCTTGCCCCGCCAGGTCAATACCGCATCGCGAAAATCGATGCTGATATCCTCCTCACCGACAACCAAAGCCTTTTTTAAATAATCCCCTGCCCAGTCCAGTGCTATAGGGCCAATGCTCAAACGCCATCCCAGCAGAAACACCACCACTGCCAGAGTAGCAAAGAGACCCAGCAGAATTTTTAATGGTAAGGCATATCGTTTCAAATTATAATTCACTATAGTTACTTTTTTTAGGATTAAAAATTTACATTACCCTATAGAATAAAAAATTGACCTAATTATGGTATTAAATTTCATGATCTCACGTAGCATTTTTTTTCCTCTGACTTTATCCAAGGCCCATGGTGAGAACAAACTTGCTGATTTCATAAAATCCTGCCAAGAGCAACAAGTAACAGATATAGATGCATTAATTAATAAAAATAATCACAGAAGTTTAATATGTGCAATATTTTCCAATAGCCCTTACCTGTCACGCCTGCTATTTCGGGACGTAAATTTTGCCAGACGGCTGCTCACCGAACCTCTGGGTGAACTTTATGAGAATATCATGAAGGGCTTGTCCGAAAGCTTGCCGCTTATCACAGATACCAACCAGCTAATGCAGGTATTACGACAGGCCAAAGCACAAATAGCTCTGATTATTTCATTCGCAGACCTTTCTGGCCGCTGGCCGCTTAGGGTCATCACGCGCCGTCTGAGTGATTTTGCCGAAAGTGCTGTATCCTTGACGGCTAGCCATCTTTTGCGGGCTGAAATGGTCAAGGGTAATCTGGCTGTGCCTGCTCATATAGCGGGTGAAGAGCTTATAGCATCCCCTGAATTATCAAAAGACACGGGCTATGTGGTACTGGCCATGGGCAAGATGGGTGGTTATGAGCTAAATTATTCCAGTGATATTGATCTGATCGTCCTTTATGACAATGATATTGTTCAATATACAGGTCGCAAAACCGCGCAGGATATGTTTATCCGGCTAACCAAAAACCTCGTAAAAATCATGCAGGAAAGAACCGCGGACGGCTATGTGTTCCGCACTGACCTGAGGCTCAGACCAGACCCGGGAGCTACGGCAATTGCACTTTCTATGGAAGGGGCCGAAGTTTATTATCAGTCAATGGGCCTGAATTGGGAACGGGCCGCCATGATCAAAGCCCGCCCTGTGGCAGGAGATCTCGAAGCTGGCAATGATTTCCTGTCGCGTATAAAAAGCTTTGTCTGGCGCAAACATCTGGATTATGTGGCGCTGGAGGA